>JAKPCK010000090.1 GCA_029553295.1 Deltaproteobacteria bacterium
TTTTATAATCCCGTAGACCGTTGAGAGCCCGAGCCCTGACCCCTTATCCACATCCTTTGTGGTGAAAAAGGGTTCGAATATATGGGCAAGTACCTCTTTATCCATGCCTGCCCCGTTATCGCTTATGGCCAGCATCACAAATTCACCTGGATAAAACCCCAGATGGTTCCTGCAGCATACCTCATCAAGGACAACATTCTCTGTCTCTATGGTTATAGCCCCCACATCTTCAATGGCATCCCTTGCATTTACAATGAGATTCATAATAACCTGATTTAGTTGGGCAGGGTCAAATCTCACAGGCCATATATCCTCCCCGGGGAACCATCTCAACTCTATATTTTCACCTATAAGCCTTTTTAACATCTTGAGCATGTCTTCTATAATGTCGTTGAAATTTAATGTCTTCGGTGATATGGGCTGTTTTCTCGCAAAGGCGAGGAGGTTTCTTGTAAGCTCAGCAGAACGTCTTGCAGCATTCTCTATCTCCACAAATCTATTGTAGATTGGGTTGAGTGGGTCAAGGTTCATCAATCCAAGCTGGGCATGACCTAATATAACAGTGAGCATGTTGTTAAAATCATGGGCAATACCTCCGGCGAGTCTACCTATGGCCTCCATCTTCTGGGCCTGGAGAAATTGCTCCTCTGTCTGTTTTTGCTCTGTAATATCATGGGCTGTAGTTATTAGGTTGTTTTCCAGAAGGACTGTGATATAGCTTATTATCTTGACAGTCCCATCCTTGCATACCACATTGAATACCCTTGGTCTTCTTTCACCTATTCGGATATCTGCCATATCTTTTATCCAGGCGTCCAATACAGTCTTTCTGTATTCATGGTCAGGATATGCTTTTTTAAACCATGTCTTTCCATCGGGAATCTCATCACGTTCATATCCGAACATCTCTACCCATTTGTTGTTCACATATACAAACCTCCCTTCTTTATCCACCAAAATTACGCCATATGGGAAGTTTTCTACAAGGAATGCATATCTCTCTCTTTCAAATCTTATCAGCTCCTCTGCCTTTTTTCTCTCTGTTATATCCCGCACTAATGCCTGTAAATATATTTCTTTTTCTATAATTAAACTGTTTAGGCTTACCTCTGTATAAAAAGGCGTTCCATCCAGGGTGCAGTGGGTCCATTCAAAAGATTGGGGGTTACCTTTTAATGCAAGCCTGATCTTTTCAATGGCTTTTTCATTGGAATGCCTGCCGTTTGTCTGAACAGGGGGTGAAAATTCATAAGGTGTTTTTCCTATAATATCTTCTTTCTTGCATTTAAAAATTTCGAGTGTCTTAGAGTTACAGTCGATAAAGATGTTATCTTTTAGAAGAAAAATTGCATCATTTGCATTTTCGAATAGACTCCTGTATTTTAGCTCGCTCTCACGGAGATTTCTTTGAACCTTATCAAGGGTCGTAAAATTCCAGAAACCCTGCAATAATAATTTGACATGCATTACATCGCTTTCATCATAAGGCTCCTCTTTATTGGCAAAACACCCCAACATCACAACCCTATCTTTATCGAATATGGGAATACCCATGAATCTCTTTATGGGTATATGGTCATTGGGTAAGTATTTTTTTAAGGTGCTCTGCTCTTCATAGTTATTTACAATAATTGCCCTTTTCTGTCTTACTGGTTCAGCCCATAGACCTCCTTTTTTAATATCAAATTCTAATGAACCATGGTTTAACCTGCATATATCAAGGATATTTTCTGACATAGTTGTTTTCAAAACTGTCTCATCTTCATTTACAAAACCTATATAGGTTAATTTGCTGCCAGTTATCTCAATTAATTTTTCTACAATAAACTTCTTGATATCTTTGATTGATTCATGTGACATTTGATACAAATCAAGGAGGGCCTGCAGGATTAATATATTTATCTTGTTCCTTCTCTCCTCAGAAACCTTTTCTGTTATATCCTCCAGGGTGCTTACAAAATAAATAATCCTACCTTCATCGTCCTTTATAGCACTTGAATCTATTCTAAACCAGAATGGGGTGCCGTCTTTCTTTTTGCCTTTAATTCTATAGTCATTTAATCCACCCTTCTCCTCCATAAGCTTAAGCCATATCTTCCTATCTTCAGGGTCATAATACAGGTCACTACCTATTGATACCACAGCCTCAATCATCTCTTCAGGAGATTCAAAGCCAAACATCCTTGCCAGGGATGGATTTGCAGCAATTAATCTCCCGTCCGGTGTTGTCTGGGATATGCCGTCTTTTACATTGTTGAAGATGGAATAATATAGCTGTTCTGTTATGTTTTTTGCCTTTACCTGTTCATCAATCTTTGTGTCTTTTTCCTTCATTGTTTATAGTACCTCAATTTTACTAACTCTGACCTTTAAATGCCACACTGCCGACCAGCTCACATGTAGACATCTTAAAACCTCTGCAAAACCCATGAAAGGTTCAAAATTCATGGAAGATGAATCTATGTATCCTAATGAATACAAATAGTCACCAATAAAGACTTGGGATATGCCCAAGGGTATGTGACCTTTTTCACGGGTCTTATTTTTTAAATTTTATCGCATTGAAAGGTCATTACTTAAAAAAATCTACTCCACTATATACAAAATCTTTTTTTAAACCCCATGAACCTTTGCCTCAATTTTTGTATGTTGAATACATAAAATAAAAAGGCAGGTCTTGGATTACTGCAAACACATAAGTTGTTATTCTACAAAGAAAATAAATCCATTTCAATAGTTATTTTTGATTTTTTTTAAAAGGTCTCA
Source organism: Deltaproteobacteria bacterium (assembly GCA_029553295.1). GTDB lineage: Bacteria > Desulfobacterota > Syntrophorhabdia > Syntrophorhabdales > Syntrophorhabdaceae > DTOV01. Next base: position 2,767 of record JAKPCK010000090.1, read on the forward strand.
CAGATATTAAGACAGATTTTTGATGGGCTTACAGCTTTAAACAAAATTTTTACATAGCTTTTAGACGAGTTTTATCTTCTTGAATCTCCTTTTTCCTATCTTTATGATAAGTTCATCACCCATGGGTGTTGTCTCTTCTTTTATCTTTTCACCATTTATGGTTACTGCACCCTGGGCTATCATCCTTTTCCCCTCTGTTGTGGAAGGAACCATGCCGATATTCTGGAGGAATTTGGGTAGCCACCTCTCCATTTCATGTTTTTTTATCTCTATGGTCTCTATGTCTTCCGGTATCTCCTTTTCCCTGAAGACCTTTTCAAAATTTATATGGGCAGACTCTGCTGCGTCTCTGCTGTGGAACCTCGTGATTATCTCCTTGGCAAATCTGACCTTTGCATCCCTTGGATGGATTGTGCCATTTTTTATGCCGTCTTTGAGGGATTTCAACTCCTCTATGGTTATATCGCTTAATAGCTCATAGTATTTGAGCATGAGCTCATCAGAGATGGACATGAGTTTTCCGAACATGACATCCGGGGGCTCGTCTATACCTACGTAGTTGCCATAGCTCTTGCTCATCTTGTTTATGCCGTCTGTCCCTTCAAGGAGTGGGACAGTGACTATAATCTGTGATTCCTGGCCATAGGACCTCTGGAGGTCTCTGCCCACATAGAGGTTGAATATCTGGTCATGTCCGCCGAGCTCTACATCTGCCTTAAGGGCCACTGAATCATAACCCTGGACAAGGGGATACAAAAATTCATGGATGCTTATGGGTATATTATTCTGAAAACGGTTCCTGAAGTCCTCTCGCTCCATCATCCTCGCCATGGTGTATTTTGCACATAGCCTTATCATATCCGAGGCATTCATAGCCTCAAACCACTCGCTGTTGAAACGTATCTCTGTCTTTTCAGGGTCAAGTATCTTAAAGACCTGTTTTTTATAGGTCTCTGCGTTGGCAAGGAGTTCCTCCCTGGACAGGGCCGGTCTTGTCTCTATCCTCCCGGTTGGGTCACCTATCATGCCTGTAAAATCCCCTATCAGGAATATTGCAGTATGACCGAGTTCCTGGAATTGTTTTAATTTCTGTAAGACAACCGTGTGACCGAGATGCAGATCCGGTGCAGTAGGGTCGAGACCGAGTTTGACCCTCAAGGGTCTTTTTTCTTCTTCTGCCCTCTTAAGTCTGTCTCGTAACTCCTCCTCGCTTATGAGGTCTACTGCCCCCCTTTTTATTATCTCCATCTGTTTCTCTATATCCATGATCCCCCTACCTTATATCTTTTCTCTTATAGCCTCTATCTTAAGGCATTTTTTTGTCTTGATGTCTATTGTCAAGGAGACCCCCTGGATCTCCACATCATCTTTTCCCACCTCGTATTTTTGTGGGAGGAGGGTTATGAACTTTTCAAGGACAGCCTTTTTATCCATACCTATTACAGAGTTAATACTCCCTGTCATGCCTGCATCTGTAATATATCCTGTCCCATTGGGCAGGACCCTTGAGTCTGATGTCTGGACATGGGTATGTGTCCCGATCACAGCGGACACCTTTCCGTCGAGAAACCAGCCCATGGCAATCTTCTCCGATGTGGCCTCTGCATGGAAATCAACGAAAATAGGGGCATCAATTTCTGACCCTATCTCATCGAGAAGGTCCTCCATAGACCTAAAAGGACACTCAAGGTGGTTCATAAAGACCCTGCCCTCTATATTGACCACATACAGGGATTTATTGTTTTTTCTAAATAATCCGTATCCAAAGCCTGGTGTCCCTCTTGGATAATTAAGGGGTCTCAAGACCCTTTTCTCTTCCATGAGAAAGGGTATAATCTCCTTTTTTTTCCATACGTGGTTGCCTGTGGTGATGGCATCAACACCGTATGACAGTATCTCAAGGGCTGTCTTGGGTGTTATACCTATGCCCCCTGCGAGGTTTTCACCGTTTATTATGAAGAAATCTGAATCGGATTTTTTTATGAATTGCTCTACTGCCTTCCTCCCCGGTTTTCCTATGACATCACCGAGGAAAAAGACCCTAACCTCATTATCTTGCATATTCTACAGCCCTGGTCTCTCTAATGACAACTATCTTTATCTGACCGGGGTAAGACAGATCCGTCTCTATCTTCTTTGCTATCTCCTTTGAGAGGATATAGATGTTTTCGTCTGTGACCTTATCGCTACTTACAACAATCCTTATCTCTCTCCCTGCCTGGATGGCATAGGACTTCTCCACCCCGCTGAAGCTATTGGCAATACGCTCAAGTTCCTCAAGCCTCTTAATATATGTCTCAAGCATCTCCCTTCTGGCACCTGGTCTTGCACCGGAGAGGGCATCTGCTGCCTGGACAATGACATCCAGGATGCCTGTTGCCTCAACATCCTCATGGTGTGCCATAATGGCATGGATTATCTCGTCGTCCTCACCGTATTTCTTGGCAAGGTCAGCACCTATAAAGGCATGGGAACCCTCTATCTCGTGGTCAACAGCCTTGCCTATATCATGGAGTAATCCTGCCCTCTTGGCGAGCTTTACATTAAGCCTTAACTCAGAGGCTATGATGCCGCAGATAAACGCCACCTCCAGTGAGTGCTGGTAGACATTCTGGGCATAACTGCTCCTGAATTTCAGCCTCCCTATGAGCTTTACTATCTCCGGGTGGACATTATGTATACCGAGGTCGAATACAGCCTGCTCGCCTGCCTCCTTTATCTTTACCTCCATCTCCTCTGCCACCTTGGAGACTATCTCTTCTATCCTTGCCGGGTGTATCCTGCCGTCGCTTATCAATCTCTCTATGGCAATCCTTGCCACCTCACGCCTTATAGGGTTAAAGCAGGACAGGATAACAGCCTCTGGTGTGTCGTCTATGATAATATCCACCCCTGTAGCTACCTCAAGGGCCCTTATGTTTCTGCCCTCTCTGCCTATTATCCTACCCTTCATCTCCTCATTGGGTAGAGATACAACAGACACAGTGCTCTCGCCAACATATTCCCCGGCGTATCTCTGGATGGATGTGGCTATAATCTCCTTTGCCTTTTTATCTGCCTTCTCCCTGGCCTCTTCCTCTATCTTTTTGCAGATTTTAATGGCCTCGTATCGTGCCTCATCCTCCATCATCTGCATGAGTATCTTCTTTGCCTCTTCACAGGTGAGCCCGGATATCTTCTCCAGCTTCTCCCTCTCACGGACAAGGAGGTTTTCGTATTCCCTTATTTTATTGTCAAGGCTCGACTGCCTGTTGGCGAGTTCTCTCTCCTTTTTAGACAGCTCCTCTTCTTTCTTGTCTAAGGCATCTATCTTTCTGTCTATGCTGGATTCTTTCTGGGCGAGTCGCTTTTCTGCATTCTGGAGCTCAAGACGTCTTGCCTTAATCTCCTGTTCCAGCTCATTTCTTGCCTGCAGGGCCACATCCTTTGCCTGGATGGTTGCCTCCCTGATGGCAACATCAGCCTCTTTTTTGGCGTCTTCAAGGATCTTTTTGCCTATCTTCTCGTATTCACCGATCTTTTTCTTCTGGATTACCCTTGCTAAGACAAGACCGATAAAAAAGGCAACAACAAAAATTACAATATAGATAATTATGTTCAAAGTGCCCCCTTGTATATAAAAGGGGTCTACATAGAGAGGAAAGCTTAATTATTTTCTATAGATAAGGCGGTTAATACCTCCAGTAATTCGAAACTGTTTATATCAAATTTCTGTTTCCTCTACTACTACCCCTTAAAAATAAAAACCCCGCGGATGCCGTGTAAACAGTATTTCTTGAACCTCTAGTTAAAGTGGGTGTCTATTTGCCGGTTCAGGCTTCCCGCTTATCGAGCGGGCTTGCACACTCCAGCAGGGGAAGACCCCCAAAAAAGAGGTGTTGGCTCTAAGATTACCATTTATCACGAACATCGCAGGGAACCTCAAACTCTTCTACCTTTCTTAAAAGTTTTAGGGCCTTTCCTTCAAACCTTTCGGCCTGTTCCCTAAACTCGAGATACTCATCAGTCAATTCCATCATAGCCATTATTACCGCATTCAAGGTGTTGACGATACCGTAATCAGTTATTACGTGATTTACCTTTTCATCAACAAACTTGGCTAATCTTTTTATCCTCTCCTCGTCCTGGCCAATAAAAACAAATGGTTGATTCAGTATGTTTACCTCAACCCTTTTTTCCATTTATATCCTTAAAAATCCACTGACTCGACCTTTTCGAGGATACCCATAACCTTCTCCAGCACCAGCTTTCTCTCATTGGCAGTCTCATCAAGCCTCTTTTTCAGTTCCCTGTTTTCACTTTCCATGGCCTGTATTTTTGCTGAAAGCTGTTCCTTTTCTTCCTTAAAGGTCTTATAATTTTTAATGAGCATCTCAATCTTTTTTTCAAGTTCATCTATTTTATTGTCACTAAAAAGTTCCATAAACTATTAATTAATCCATTTTTTGTTGAAAAGTCAAGAATAAAAGGTATGCCTTGATAAACTCATCTATTGACCCATCAAGGACTGCCTCTGCATTATGCATCTCTATTTTTGTCCTGTGGTCTTTTATGAGTTTGTATGGATGGAGGACATAAGAACGAATCTGGCTGCCCCAGGCTATATCCTTTTTTTCTTTGTTGAGACTGCTCAGCTTTTCCTCCTGTTTCTTTTTTTCCAGCTCATATAGCCTTGCCTTTAAGATAGACATGGCTATTGCCTTGTTTTTGTGCTGTGACCTCTCATTCTGGCACTGGACTACAATCCCTGTAGGTATGTGGGTGATCCTTATGGCAGACTCTGTCCTGTTCACATGCTGACCACCTGGCCCGCTGGACCTGAATGTATCTATCCTCAGATCCTCTTCCTTTATGTCTATCTGGATATCTTCCGGGACCTCGGGATAGGTATATACCGAGGCAAAAGAGGTATGCCTCCTGTTATTGGCATCAAAAGGTGAGATACGGACAAGCCTGTGTATCCCTGATTCGCATTTCATATACCCGTATGCATACTTGCCCTTTATGATAAAGGTCACATTCTTGATGCCTGCCTCCTCCCCCGGGAGCATGTCCACTATCTGCGTCTCAAAACCCTTTTTTTCCGCCCATTTTAAATACATCCTCAAAAGCATCTCTACCCAGTCCTGGGCCTCTGTTCCCCCGGCACCTGAATTTATATAGACGATGGCGTTCTCGCTGTCGTTCTCACCGGAGAGCATCCTCTCTATCTCATAGCTGTCTATGAGGTCCTCAAGGGTCTCTATCCTTTTTGTAAGCTCTTTTACATCCTCAGGGTCTTCAGTAGATTTGGCTATCTCCCAGAGTATCTCTATCTCCTCAAGGTCCTTTTCCCTTTTTTGCCACTCCTCTATCTCTTCTTTCAGCCGAGACCTCTGTCTTAATATGGACTGGGCCTTCTCCTGGTCTTCCCATAGGGTCTGTTTTGCTATCTCGTTATCCAGTTTGTTGATTTTTTCCTGGATAGAAGGCAGGTCAAAGATAACCTCTGAGGGAGCTTATCCTCTCTGTGAGGTTTTCTATCTTCTGTTTTATCTCTTCAAACATATATCACCTTTTTTTGATGTTTTTAATGGAGGTTATTCTCACCTATCCTCTTTGCCACCTCTTCACCGAATATAGAGCACCTCACAGGCCTTACCCCTTCCAGGTGCCTTGCCAGGTCATAGGTCACAATCATATCCTGGATTGTCTTTTCTATGGCATCTTCTATAAGCCTCGATGCCCTATCAAGCCCCATATGCCTGAACATAATAGCACCGGAGAGCATAAAAGATGTGGGGTTTATAACATCCTTTCCTGCGTATTTCGGTGCACTCCCGTGGGTAGGTTCGAATATGGCAACATCATCGCCTATATTGGCACCTGGGGCAACGCCAAGACCGCCGATAAGGGCAGCGCAGGCATCGGATAGATAATCACCGTTTAAGTTGGGACATAAAAGGAGGTCATAATCCTCAGGCCTTAATATTACCTGCATGAACATGTTATCTGCTATCCTGTCGTTGAAGAGGATCTTAGTGTCATCCCCTTTATCGGGTTTATCGAATACGATATGCTCGGGGTATCCCCTTGCCACATCATAGGCCCACTTCATGAATGCGCCCTCTGTATATTTCATTATATTGCCCTTATGGACTACAGTGATGGCCTTCCTTTTGTTTTTAATGGCATAGTCTATAACCCATCTGGTAAATTTTACTGTCCTGCTTTTGCTTATGGGTTTTACACCAACACCAGAGTCCTCTGAGATGGCTATACCCATTCTATCCTTTAGAAACCCTATAAAATTTAAGGCATCTTCTGTCCCTTCCTCCCACTCTATGCCCTTATAGAGGTCCTCTGTATTCTCCCTGAAGATTATAAAATCAACCTTTTCAGGCATCTTGAGGGGGCTTGGGAGTCCGTGGAAATACCTGACTGGCCTCATGGAGACATAAAGGTCAAAGACATGCCTGAGATATACATTCACACTCCTGAACCCTCCCCCTACTGGGGTGGTAAGGGGACCTTTTATGGCTATTTTGTATTTTTTTACAGTATTAAGGGTCTCTTCAGGGAGTAGTTCCCCTGTCTTATCCAGTGCCTTCTGGCCTGCGATAAGATATATCCACCTTATAGCCCTTTCCCCATTATAAGCCTTATTTACAGCCTCTTCAAAGACACCCCTCGAGGCATTCCATATATCCTCGCCGGAGCCATCACCCTCTATGTATGGTATATCGACATATTCAATCAAACCCTGAATCCCCCATGTTTTATTATATAGTTGTGGAGCCCTTGCTCTTTTAAGATATCCATCATAATAGGAGGAAGCGGCGAGAACTTCTTTTCTATGCCCTTTGTGGCATTATACAGGAGGCCTTCGTCTACCTTTATCTCCAGGACATCCCCCTCCTCTGTATCATCCATATTGCATATGATGGCAGCCAGACCTACATTTATGGCATTTCTGTAAAATATGCGGGCAAAAGAGTTTGCCACTATGGCGTCTATCCCTGCCATCTTTATTATGAGCGGTGCGTGTTCCCTGCTTGAGCCGAGCCCAAAGTTATTCCCGGCAACTATTATATCACCCTTTTTTATCTTGTTGTAGAACCCCGGTGCTATATCATCGAATACATGTTTTTTCAGCTCATCGAGGTTTGACCTTAAGTGATAGAAACGTCCCGGTATAATATGGTCTGTGGAGATATTATTGCCAAAGCGCCATGAACTGCCTTTAATTACCATGTATAACCTCCCTGGGGTCTGTGAGCCTGCCTGTTAAAGCGCTTGCTGCAGCTGTTGCCGGGGATGCAAGGATTATCTGCGAGTTAGGATTACCCATCCTACCGAGGAAGTTCCTGTTCGATGTGGATACACATACCTCATTGTCCCCGAGCACGCCAAGATGAAGACCTATACAGGGACCACAGCCCGGTGCAAGTATTACTGCCCCTGACTCAAAAAGCGTTGTCAATATGCCTTCTTTAAGTGCCTCATAATAGATTTCCCTTGATGCAGGGCATACGAGGAGCCTGACATCATCGTGTCGTCTCTTGCCTTTTAGGATCTGTGATGCAATCCTCAAGTCCTTGATACGGCCGTTTGTGCATGAGCCTATAAATACCTGATTGATTTTTATTTCTTTTAGTCCGGGATCCCTTAAATCCATCACATTGTCCACCTGGTGGGGCATGCTTACACAGGGATTTAGACTTTCTAAATCAATCTCAAAGGTCTTTTCATAATATGCATCGTCATCCGGTTTTATCTCTATGAATGATTCACCCCTGCCGTGATTTTTTAGATATTCATATGTTATGCTGTCTGAGGGGAAGAGGCCGCATTTTGCCCCTGCCTCCACTGCCATATTGGCAATGGTCATCCTGTCCTCTATATCCAGTGTCTTCAGGGCACTGCCTGTAAACTCCATGGATTTATATGTTGCCCCGTCTGCGCCAAGCATACCTATGACCTTTAATATCAGGTCTTTTGGACCCACACCCCTCTGAAATGAACCATTTATAGAGAATTTGTATGATTCAGGGACCCTCATCCATGTCTTTCCAAGACCCATGGCCACTGCTATATCTGTAGAGCCCATGCCTGTGGCAAATGCACCTATGGCGCCCCCTGTGCATGTATGGGAGTCAGCACCCACAAGGACCTCAGAGGGGCACAGAATCTGTTCTGTCATTATCTGATGGCATATGCCTTCCCCTACCTTGAATACATTTGCCCTGTATGTCCTGGCAAACTCTTTTATTGTTATATGGTCATTGGACAGTTCCATCCTTGGGCTTGGAGACCCATGGTCTATAAAAAAGTTTACCCTGCCTCCATTAAAGAGGGATTTAAACCCCATCTCTCTGAATCTCCTTATGGCAAGGGGTGCTGTCCCATCCTGGAGCAATACCCTGTCTACACTTACGGTTATATAATCTCCCTGTTTCACGTCCTTTTTTGTATTTATACTGAGTATCTTTTCTGCAATAGTCTTAGCCATAATCAGCCCTCTGCCTTTGTAAGGTCTTCAAACTTTATATCAAGGCCCAGGACACCCACAATATCACCGTATTCATCCCTTATAGGGCCTGAGACTGTGACGCACAGGGCACCTGTAATCCTTGATGAATAAAGGTTGGTCACGCTGATTTTACCTGTTTTCATGGGGTTTATGAACCATTCCCTGTCAGAGAAGTCGTCGTGGAGACCTATCTTGTAATATTTTGCCCTGTCCACGACCTGGGTGATATTCTTTGTTATCTTAATGCCCTCGCTGTTGACCACATAGGCAAACTGGATAAAGGGGTATTCCTCAACAATGTCTTTGAGTGCCTCCTCCTGCAGTTCCGGGGACATGCTCTTTATCTTTGTATCTTCTATGTACTGTTCAATGAGATGGGCTGCCATATCATATGCCCTCTTCTTGAGGAGTTCAAACTCAGATACAAATATCTCCGGCATGTACCTGCGGACAAGGTGTTCCATCTCCTCATCGGATATGGATGTAACCCTGCCCTCATCGTATTGTTTCAGTATCCACTTGTTTATCTTTGCGATGCCTGGGTGTGTTTTTTCAACCCTCTCATTGCCTGTAAGGGCAAAATGGGAGTTTACCCAGTGGGCTATCCCTGCAAGGCCTGATTTGTCTGTTATGTTTATTGCAATGGGTCTGTTTAGGATCCTCTTTGTATCAAAGGGTATATATATCTCTTCATTCTTTGCTATGCCGTCTATGTGTATCCCTGCTGAGGTGGCATTGAAGTCTGCACCTATAAAAGGCTGCTGCTTGGGTATATGATAGCCTATCTCCTTTTCAAAATAGTTTCTTATCTCGGTTATGACGTGGGGTTGTGTGCCGTTGTCATTGCCGGTGAGGGATATATACTCCATTACAAGGCTTTCTATGGGTGCATTACCTGTCCTCTCCCCTATACCCAGGAGTGTGCCGTTGACATATGCACATCCATAGAGCCATGCACTTATACTGTTTATAACTACCTTGTGAAAGTCATTGTGGCCGTGCCATTCAAGGTATTCTGAAGGCACACCTGCCTCATCTATCATTGCCCTTATTATCTTGCCCACCGACCTTGGTATGGCTGCCCCGGGATATGTTATACCTATGCCAAGGGTGTCGCATAGCCTTATCTTAACAGGGATTTTTGCCTGTGCAGAGAGCTCCATGAGTGCCTGGGCAAAGGGTACACAGAATCCGTATATATCCGCCCTTGTTACATCCTCAAAGTGACACCTCGGTATTATCCCGTATTCAAGGGCATTCTCCACAATCTTAAGATAGCTTTTATATGCCTGGGTGCGGTTTTTTTTCAATTTCAGGAATATGTGGTAGTCTGATACACTGGTAAGTATCCCTGTCTCCCTGATCCCCATATCCTTGACGAGTTTCAGGTCTTCTCTGTTTGCCCTAACCCAGCCTGTTATCTCAGGGTAGCGATAGCCCTTCTCAAGGCACCTCAAAACCGCATCCCTGTCTTTATCTGTATATAGAAAAAACTCACTTTGTCTTATTACACCGTTTGGCCCGCTGAGCTGGTGGATTAGGTCAAAGAGGTCTTCTATCTGTTTTACTGTGAATGGTGGCCTCGACTGCTGGCCGTCCCTGAATGTCGTATCGGTTATGTAGATATCCTCAGGGGGGTCAATTAGTTCTATCTTGTTGTCGAACTTTACCTTGCAGACCTCTGTAAAGGGAAAAACGTCCTTAAATAATTCAGGCTGTTCCACCTCTACAAGGGGGTATCTTACAAATTTTTGCTGATTTTTAAATATAAAACCCTTTTTCTTTTTCATCTTTACCTGCCTTATTGAAAATATAAAGTTTTAGAGATTTAAGAATGCCCTTACTTGTCCGACGCAAGCCTTATCTTAAGTTCATTGAGCTGTTTCTGTGCAACTTTAGATGGCGCATCCGTAAGAAGACACACACCTTTCTGCGTCTTTGGGAAAGGTATTACATCCCTTATACTGTCAAGACCCATGAGCATCATAAGAAGTCTGTCAAAACCAAAGGCAATGCCGCCATGAGGTGGTGCACCCATCTCCAGGGCCTCAAGGAGAAACCCGAACTTTTCCTGTGCCTCCTGTTCGCCAATATTGAGGAGCTTAAACATCTCGAACTGATCTTCCTTCCTGTGTATCCTTATGCTCCCGCCACCTATCTCAACACCATTCAATACAAGGTCGTATGCCTTTGATTTCAGAGACTCGTAATCACCGTTAAACCCCCTTATATCTGTCTTAGATGCTGTAAAGGGGTGATGTCTTGCCACATATCTTTTCTGTTCCTCGCTGTATTCAAAAAGGGGAAAATCAACAACCCACAGAAATTTATAGAGGTTTTTGTCAATGAGGTCAAACCTCTCACCTATATAGAGACGGAATCTCCCCATAAGCTCATTTACCTTCTGTCGGTTTCCTGTCATTATAAATACGATATCACCGTCTTGTAGGCCAAGCCTCTGGGACATCATGGATTTTTCTTCCTCTTTCAGATATTTTGCTATGGGTGACTGGAAGGCATTGTTTTCATTTCGTATCCAGATAAGGCCCTCTGCGCCCATCTGCTTTGCCGTATCTACCGAGACATCCAGGTCCTTTCTCGATAGGGTCTTACCCTTCAGGACAATACACTTTACCGTGCCCTTCTCTGCCAGTGCCTTCTTAAACACCCCGAACTCTGTATTGGCAAATATATCTGTAAGCTCTATAATAGGGAGTTCAAACCTCAGGTCAGGCTTGTCTGTCCCGTATCTCTCCATGGCCTCGTCATAGCTCATCCTGGGAAAAGGCATATCCCATGGGTGACCCTTTACAGTCCTGTATACCTCTTTAACAAGGCCTTCCCCCATCCTGAGGATATCCTCTACATCCACAAAGCTCATCTCTATATCTATCTGGGTAAATTCAGGCTGTCTGTCTGCCCTCAGGTCCTCATCCCTGAAGCACCTCACAATCTGGAAGTAGCGGTCAAACCCTGCAATCATGAGTATCTGTTTGAATAGCTGGGGTGACTGGGGTAGGGCATAGAACATCCCGGGGTTCAGCCTGCTGGGGACTATAAAATCCCTTGCCCCTTCCGGTGTGCTCTTTGTGAGCATGGGTGTCTCAAACTCATTAAAGCCATCACTGGTGAGATAGTCCCTTACCGCCTTATAGACCCTGCTCCTTGTTATAAAGACCTTTTGGACCTCCGGCCTTCTCATATCAAGGTATCTGTATCTGAGTTTTATTGCCTCATTGGGCTCATCTTCATCAAGCTGGAATGGCAGTGCCCTGGAGGTATTGAGTATCTTAAGGGAATATACCAGTATCTCTAACATGCCAGTTGGTATGTTTGGGTTCTCTGTGCCCTCAGGCCTTCTTTCCACACGGCCTTTTATCTGTATTACAAACTCCTGTTTTAATTCACCGGCCATACTATGGGCATCAGGGGATATCTCCGGGGAGAAAACTATCTGCACTATCCCTGTAATATCACGGAGGTCTATAAATATCAACCCACCGTGGTCCCTTCTCCTGAATACCCATCCTGAAAGGAGTATCTGCTTTCCTATATCATTACTATCCACTGCCCCGCAGTATTTATCTCTCAAAATTCAACCTCCATCAAAAAGTCACTAATTATATATGCTTACATGATGTTAAGTCAAGGGCTAACATAAATGCACAGATGCCTATAGAGGTAGTTCAGGTTTATTAATCCTGTTACCTGTTGGTAAAACCTATTGCCATATGGCCTATTGACTTGAGGCTATGGCTGTCTTAATTTTTATAGGAAAATATTTTTAAATAGCCAATTTATATAGATAATTAAGGAGAAGGATATGGAGACTTTTGAATTCAAGACAGAGGTAAAACAACTACTCGACCTTATGGTCCACTCGCTGTATTCCCATAAAGAGGTATTTTTAAGGGAGCTTGTCTCGAATGCCTCGGATGCCATAGACAGGGCAAGATATGAATCCCTTACAAACAGTGCAATCCTTGAAGACGACGGGGGTTGGAAGATTAAGATATCTGTAGATAAGGATTTAGGGACACTCACTGTCAGTGATAATGGTATAGGCATGACAAGGCAGGAGATAGTAGAGGCATTGGGTACAATAGCCCACTCAGGGACAAAGGAATTCCTGATGGCCTTACAGAGCAAAGAGGTAAAGGATAATCCTGAACTCATAGGCCAGTTCGGCGTAGGTTTTTATTCCTCCTTTATGGTGGCAGATAAGATAACAGTCCTTTCCAGAAAGGCAGGAGAGAAAGGCAAAAAGGGTGTCCGCTGGGAGTCCACCGGGGACGGGACATTCAGCGTAGAAGAGATTTATAAACCAGGCAAAGGCACAGATGTTATCCTCCATCTTAAGGATGAAGAGAGACATTATCTCAATGAATGGGAGATAAAAGGCATAATAAAGAGATATTCGGACTTTATAGAACACCCCATTGTCATGGAGGTGGAGAGGGAAAAGGATAGTGAGTTGGAAAAGGGAAAGAAGTTCAAGGTGAAAGAGGAAGAGACATTAAATTCCATGAAGGCCATCTGGCTCAAGGACAAGTCAGAGATAACAGAGGAAGAGTATAATGAATTCTACAAACACATATCCCATGACTTCAAGTCCCCTGCAAAGGTTATACACTTCAAGGCAGAAGGGACATCTGAATTTACCGCACTCCTGTATATACCATCTAAGGCACCTTTTAACATACTCTTCAAGGACTTTCAGATAGGGCCCATGCTCTATGTAAAGCGTGTGCAGATTATGGAACACTGCGAGGAACTCATCCCCCCATATCTGCGTTTTATAAGGGGTGTTGTGGATTCATCTGATCTGCCCCTTAATGTCTCCCGTGAGATACTCCAGAACAACAGACAGGTGGATATAATAAAGAACAATATTACGAAAAAGGTTTTGGACACCCTGGAGGAGATGAAAAAGGAGGAATACGATAATTATCTCAATTTCCACAAGGAATTCAGCAGGGTATTGAAAGAGGGTCTCCATTATGATTTTGCCAGGAGGGAGCAGATAGCAGACCTCTTACTATTTAACTCCACAAAGGCCAAGGACAGCAGGTTGAGGACACTGGATGAGTATGTAAAGGATATGAAGGAGGACCAGAAGGAGATATATTATATTGCAGCCCCTACTATCCAGGAGGCGCTTATGTCCCCTTATCTTGAGGCATTCAGGGAAAAGGACTATGAGGTCCTCATATTCACAGACGATATAGATGAATTTGTCCTGAGCAATTTTGAATATAAGGGTAAGGCACTGAAATCAGTAACAAAAGGTGATTTGGAGATAGACGAATCAAAGAAGGAGAAGAAGGAGAAGGCGAGGAAGGAATACAGGAGGCTCATTGAGCTTATAAAAGACCAGTTAAAAGACGATGTGAAGGATGTGCGGTTCTCAGGGAGACTAAAAGATTCCCCATGCTGTCTTGTGGCAGACGAGGGCGACCTGGACACCCAGATGGAGAGGCTCCTTAAGGCAATGGGTCAGGAGGTGCCACAGCAGAAGAGGATACTGGAACTAAATCCTGAACACCCGCTTTTTGCATCCATGAATGTCCTGTTTGAAAAAGACAAAGAAAGCCCAATCCTTAAGGAATATATAGATATGCTCTATGACCAGGCACTGATATTAGAGGGGTCGAGGCCAAAGGACCCATCGAGATTTTCACAGACAGTGGCAAGGCTCATGGCTGAGACAATAACAACAAAATAGATAAGGACAAAAAGTGGATAGGAAAAGCAAAAGGTTAACCTATCATGCAACAATGGTCGTTTGCATAATATTTACATGCCTAATATGCCTGACTGTATATGGTGAACAGCCTGCTTATACATTCAAATTAGATAGACAGGCTTCACAATTTCTAAAAAATGCCCGATATTCCTGGGATTATTTAAATGTGTCCTATGAAGACGGGGAGATACTTCATAATCTTGTGGTGGATGGCAGGTTTAAAAACATACTGGAGATTGGTACCTCAACAGGGCACTCAACAATATGGCTTGCATGGGCAGCAGCAAAAAATGGGGGCAAGGTAACTACAATCGAGATAAACAAGAAACGATATAGCACTGCCATAGAAAACTTCAAAAAGGCTGGCGTGGATAAGTATATTGAGGCTCTGTATGGTGATGCACACCTTGTAGTCCGTGAATTAAAAGGCCCCTTTGATTTTGTATTTTGTGATGCAGATAAGGAATGGTATCCCCAGTATTTCCTCGATCTTGAATCAAAGATAGGTGTTGGGGGATGCTATGCTGCCCACAATGTTATAGGTAGCTATAGTAGCGAGGTCAGCAGGTTCCTCGATTATGTTAAAAAACACCCCAAATTCAAAACCACTATAATAAAAGGTAGCGGTGAGGGCATATCAGTAAGCTGCAGGACAGTATGGTAGCCTGAATAATTTTAACCCGTTTATGGCTCTGATTCGAGGCCTATTGCCCTGCATGAGTGCTTGCTGTCTGTCTCACCTGCCTTATATGTATATTCCCTTTCAAATGATTTTACCTCTCCTTTACAGGGAATAACGAGAAAGGCAAGAGAAACTGTTATAAATATTATTGTTTAAATATCTGCTTGTCAATAAATATAATTTTTTATAATCTGCATTAATGATTGTAATTGACATTCCATTTCCTTAGAATGTAGTTTTTTATAAGGGTATGAAAGGACAGACGCAGAGCTTTCTTGAAGACCTCCACGGTCTATTTTATTTTAATGCCCAGGACGCAAGGGATATTATGTTGCGTTTTCACAGTGAGATGGGGCTCGGTCTAACAGGTAAAGAAAGCTCCCTCAAGATGATTCCATCCTTTGTCAGACGACCAAAGGGAAAGGAAAAGGGCAGTTTCCTCGCCATAGATTTGGGTGGCACCAATATAAGGGTTTTGGCTGTGAGCCTGGATGGTAAGGGAAGGGCAGAGCCTCTTGCAATCAGCCGTTATCCTATAAGCCATGAGGCAATGACAGGCACAGGTGATATGTTCTTTGATTTCATAGCAGAATCTATGGAGTCATTTTTCAAGGAACATCAAATAGATGCAAAGAGATTGCAAGGCCTTGGTTTTACATTCTCATTCCCTGTGGTCCAGTCCTCTATAGCCAGCGGCAGGCTAATATCCTGGACAAAGGGGTTTTCTGCCTCCGGTGTGGAGGGTGAGGATGTGGTAGAACTCCTAACCCGTGCCCTGAGAAGAAGAAATATGGGTTTTATAGAGGTGGCAGCCCTGATTAATGACACTGTAGGGACGCTTGTAGCAAAAAGCTATGCTAACCCTGCCTGTGATATGGGGGTGATACTGGGGACAGGGACTAATGCAGCCTATCCTGAGAAAACAGGGCGTATTACAAAATATAAAGGCCCGAGGCATCCTGATGAGATGATTATCAATATAGAGTGGGGGGGATTCAATAAGATAAGGAGAAATATATACGATGAGACACTGGATAGAGGTTCATTTAATCCCGGGGAACAGAGGATGGAGAAGATGGTCTCAGGTATGTATCTCGGAGAGATTGCAAGGCTTATTATCATGGATATGGTAAAGGAGGGGCTGCTTTTAAATCCCCATATTCACCATGCCTTCTCTGAGCCCTATAGACTCACAGCAGAGCATCTGTCCCTTGCTGAACAGGGCCATTTTTTTGATGATTTTGGTCTTATCCAGGTGCCACAGGAAGATAGGGAGATAATCCTTGAGGTGTTTCGCTTAGTCTCTGGCCGCTCTGCCAGGATAGCTGCTACAGCCATCTCAGCGGTGATTACCTGGATGGACAAAAAGATGGATTCAAGCCATGTTATTGCCATAGATGGCTCTCTCTTTGAAAAATATCCTAATTATAGAGAGAATATGGAGGCCATGCTTAGAGAGATTTTTGGTGATTCAGCAGGGAAGATAAAATTGGAAAAGGAAATGGACGGCTCAGGGATAGGGGCTGCCATAACTGCTGCTATTGCCTCTTCCCCCTGGGATAAGAGTCTCATCGCCAGGCTATCCAGTTTAAGATGTAGATAAATGCATCTACAGGATAGGATGATTAATTTGTTTTAAAAAAAATATGTTATGTGTTTATATATAAAAGTGTGAAGAAGACAGAAGACGATATGATGCTTGCCGTTAAGGTAAGCCTGTTTTCAAATATAGCCCTTTTTGCCATAAAGGCCATTGCCTTTATCATTGTTAACTCCCTTGCCATAGCTGCTGATTTAGGTATCTCTATTATTGCACTGGGCGTCTCTATATTTCTATACTATGTGATGAGGGTCTCTCAGAGGCCTGCAGACTATTTCCACAACTATGGGTATGGCAAGATAGAGAATGTGGCCGAGGCAATGGAGGGCGTGATACTCATAGGCCTTGCCATAGCTATGTCATTTCAGGCTATTATGAACATCATAAGACCCAGTGCTGTCCATGCACCCTTTATAGGACTGGTTGCCAGTATCCTTGGTATTGGCATAAACTTCTGGGGTGCCAGTTTTATATTAAAACTTGCAGAAAAACACAGGTCACCGGCATTAAAGGCAGAGGGTATCCATTTTCGTCTTGAGGGCTTTATATCACTGGCCATCACCATATCCTTTGGCCTTGTATTGATAGCCAATTATAAAGGTTTGACGAGATTAGCCAAATATATTGACCCGTTTGCAGCCCTTGTTGTAAGTGTTTTCATAGCAGTGCCCTCTTTTAGATTACTAAAAGAGGCATTTATGAAACTCCTCGATGCCTCCATAGAGGAATCAAGCCAGTTAGATGTAGTCAAGGCCCTTGCGAGGCACTATCATAATTATTGTAATTTTAAGGATATAAAGACAAGGACAGCAGGGAGAAAAAAGTTTGTAAACATCCACCTTGTCATGCCAGAGCATCTGTCCCTGAACCGTGTCCATAGGGTAGCAAGGGAACTCAAACATGACCTGGCCGGTGTCTTATCTGAAGGGGAGGTTGTAATCCATATAGAGCCATGCAATAGAGACTGTGTCCATGTAAGGGATAACAAAAAATGCCCCTATGAATGATTTCGAGTGCCTTAATGGATTATGGATTCACGATTAACGATTTTTGGCTATTAAAGGGGCTGTTGACCAAGAGCAAGACCTTTAGGTCTCAATAATATTTTCTAATAGCCCTATAAAACCCTCAAATTGGTATCCAGACTTTTGGGATGCCTCCATTATTTTTTCTATGATACCATCGGTCTCTTTTAAATAGACCTCCATGGATTTTTTAGCCTCCAGGATGCCTCTATATGCCACCAGGGCAACCACCATATGGAGCCACCACAAAAACTCCTCCAGCCTCTCTTTGCTAAACCACAGGACATCTCTGTATAGATTTACACCTATAAAACCCTTGACAGCATTGTCTTTAATCAGGGTCTTCAAAAGATAGACAGGCCCCTTTTGAACCTCATGTTCAAGGAATTTTATATATCTGGCAAAGATGTCAATGATAGTCATGGAGTCTGACATATAGCCTTCTTCAACCCCGAGGTCTCTTAGATTGTCCGACAGGATTTTTTCAAGACCCAATCTCTGAATAAGTAGATAATCGAGCCTCCAGGAAAGAATAAGGCTCAACAGGGTATAAAGTCGGGTTTCAATGGGCAGGGTTACATCTCTTTTAAATCTCCATACCTCAGATAGATTCACAAGATCCCTTACCACCACCTCAACGAGCCCATCCTGGATGGATTCTACACCTTCTCTTTCTTTTACATACCCTTTCAGGCTATCGATAAAATAGACATATCCACGCCTTATGGTATCTGTAATGCCTGTTAAATCCTCGGGGACGAGCTTTTCTTCTGATGCCTTTAATGTACTGGCTAATTCTTCAAAGACTTTTGTATTTATAACCTCCCTGAAGATGTGACAAATGTCCTCTTTTCTCAACTCGTCCATGGCCTCGTATAGGTTGTGGACGCCTCTTCCCCCAAGATATGCATTTAATCTCGAAAAACTTATCTCATCATTGTCATGGGCCTCGTAGAAATCAAGGAAAACAAGGCAGGTATAAGGGCCGAGCTCCACATAAAGACCCTTTTCATCAATCTCCCTGCTCGTTTTTATATATGTTAAGCCTGTGACATGTTCGGTGAAGACTATAAAACTGCTGTCTTCAGGTTTAAACATAAGGCCGTCAATTAAGTTTCTCTGGACGAGTTTTTTACTGTCCCCTGTCTTTTGGGAAAAGGCTGCCGATGTCTTTATCCAGCCTTTTGTTGAATTGTATCTATTATTGTATATGACAAGAGCCCTCTGACTGCCCTGCCTGTTGGAGTAAGCGAATACATCCTCATTCACATGCCCTTCCTCTGTAAAAAAATCATATAACAGGAAATTCTCCACACCTGCAAATATATGGCGCCTGTGCATAAGGGGGAATATCTGCCTTTCATGTCTTTCGATGAGGTATGTATCCGGTTTTTCATCTATATAGGCCCTTTTATACTCCATACCATATTTTTCTGTGTAGCCTTCTATCTGGCCGTGACCGAACATGGGCAGCCCAGGCATGGTGACCATCAATGTGCATATGCCAAAGTATTTGTCCTCCTTGCCAAACTGGTCTACTGCTGTCCTCTCATCAGGGTTGTTCATAAAATTTACAAGGCGTCTCAATATCTCCGGGTCAAACTCGAGGATATTCTTCATTACTGTCCTGTATTTTCCATTCTCCTCATCCCTTAACATATTCATAAATGCACTGTTATAGACCCTGTGCATACCCAGTGTCCTGACAAAATAACCCTCAAGGAGCCAGAATGCCTCGGCAAGTAAAAGGGTATCAGGGGCATCCTGGGCAACCCTATCTACAACCTCACGCCAGAATTCATTGGGCATGTGTTTATTGAATTCCTCCTGTGTCATGCCGTATTCTGCCCTTGTAGGTATTGCCCCCCCACCCCCTGGTTCTGGGAACCAGAGCCTCTGATAGTGTTTTTTTGTCAGTGTCATGGCAGCATCGAATCTTATTATGGGGAATTTCCTTGCCACATACAGGATGGTCTCTATCATGGCCTCCCTGACCTGGGGATTGAGGTAGTTTAGCTGGGCTGTATCATTCCAGGGCATACTCGTCCCATCATTTCCATGATATATAAAGCCCTCTTTACCTGTTGCCTTATCAAGGCGTTTGAATACTACCGCAGCATCTGTTTTTGTGTAGTAGTGGTCCTCAATCTGTATGCATATCCTATCGTCATGGGACAGGTCAGGACCGCTGAAGGAGTACCAGGGGAATGGATTATAATCAAGGGATATAAACCAGTTAGGGTGTTCTATTACCCACTTTGAATATATACCCACATGGTTTGGCACCATATCGCTTGCAAGCCTTATCCCCCTGGACCATGCCCTTTCTCTAAGATTGTTGTATGCCTCTTCACCGCCCAAATCAGATGCTATCTGGTAGTCAAAGAGGGAATAGGCAGAGGCAACTGCCTCAGGATTGCCGCATAGCTGTTTTATCCTCTGGGACGCAGGGCTCCTCTCCCATATCCCTATGAGCCACAGGCCAGAAAAGCCCTGATTTTTTAGAATATCCAGCTCCTCATCCGGTATCTCGTTTATTTTTGTTATGGGGTATCCGTATTTCTTTGAAAGCTGGTCGAGCCACACATATATGTTTTTTGCAATGAGCACAAGCTTTGGCATCCAGTCCTTATCAGGGGTAAAACTCTCTGCCTCCATTTCTGCTGTCTTAAAATCATATATCTGTGCCTTGCCTGGACCCATAAATGTTATCTTGGATTCCTCTGTAATAAGGTCTATGGTTCCAAGGAGCCTCCTTGCATATCTTTTCAATAAAAATCCCCAGTGTTCCCTTATATAGTCGAGCTGTCCCTTCAGGGAATAGGGGACGAGTATAGCAGGACTCCTGAGCATATCAATGAGATTCTGATTGTAAGGTCCAAAGCGGGGTTTTTTATCCAGGAGTTCCCTTAATGCGGCTATTATGTATAGATAGACAGTTTCTTTCTTGAGTCTTGTATCATCGAAGAATTCTGCAAAGGGGGAGAAAGCAGGGTTCATGTTGGCAAGCCACAAAAGAAGCATCTCCTCGAGGATAATCTCCCTGTTGGGCACACCAGATGTTACGCCTTTTAAATACTCCTCAACGGTTATATTATTTCTGTATACATCAACAACAGGGAACTCCTCTGTAAAGGTGTACAGGGCCTTATCAACCCTGTCCTTTGTAAAAATATTATCCAGGTGCAAAAGGGCATCCCTTGTAATGTTTCCATCTATCTGTTCCCTATAGGAAAGGAACACAAAGTGGAGTATCTCATCTATAAGCCCCATAGAGGCTATATCCCCTGCCTTTACAACCTTATCTGGATGGCCTGAACGTATACGGTTCTGGTTTATCTTCTGGGCGAGGATACGGGCAGCCCTTATATTAGGTATGATGACATCTCCCCTAATTGTAAATATACTGTCGTCGAATTTGTATTTATCCCTAATAGCTCTGGATATATGGAACTCATATTCCATTATAGACCACCATTTTGTTATTTTAGATTTTTACACATGCTAACACAGGGATTGCATTCAGTCAACAGACATTGAAGAGGTCTCTTTAGACCTTAATCCTTTTTTCTATGGCCTCCAGGAGCCTTTCAATCCCCTCTTTCTTCAGGCATGATATGGATATGGCATTGTATCTGTCCTCTATATTCTTTATAAAACCTCTGTCTATCTTGTCTATCTTATTAAATACTGTCAACCTGTCTTTATTCTGGAGATTAAGGATCTTTAATGTCTCTTCAACAGCCCTTATCTTGTCCTCGAAATCAGGAGAACTTGCATCTACGAGGTGTAAAAGTAGATTAGCGTCCCTCAATTCCTCAAGGGTTGCTATAAATGCCTTGAGAAGGACATCGGGTAGGTTCTTTATAAACCCAACAGTGTCTGTGAGGATTATGTCTTTTCTCTCAGGGTATTTTATTGTCCTTGTTGTGGGGTTTAAGGTGCTGAATGCCATGTCTTTGACCTCTACCCTGCTTTTAGTGAGGAGATTAAGGAGTGTTGATTTACCTGAATTTGTGTATCCAACTATGGAGACCACAGGTATACCTGATGCCTTTCTGCGCTCCCTCTTTCTGTCCCTTATCCCCTCTATCTCTGTAAGTTTTTTTTCAAGAAAAGCTATCTTGTCCCTTATCCGTCTCTTATCTACCTCAAGTTTTGTCTCGCCAGGCCCCCTGGTCCCGATACGGCCTGTAATCCTTGAAAATGCTTTGTTAACGCTGGCGAGCCTGGGGAGGATATATCTTAACTGCGCCAACTCCACCTGGATCTTTGCCTCGTTTGTCTTTGCCATCTGGGCAAATATGTCCAGTATGAGCTGATTCCTATCTATGACATTTAGTTCTGTTATGGATGAAATATTGTTTATCTGACCAGGTGTAAGCCCCTCGTCAAATACAAGGAGGTCTGCCCCTAATTGCTGACATTTCATTATAACCTCTTCTATCTTACCCTTACCTATGAGATATGTGGGGTGGAGCTCCTTTGGCCTCTGTATCGCTGTATCCAGTACTGCTATCCCTGCAGAATAACACAGTTCTTTAAGCTCTGCTATATGGTCCTCCGGGATCTTTTTTGAACCTGGCTGGACAACACACACAAGGACAGCCTTTTCTTTTTCTTGGTCCAGGAGATGGAGCCTGCCCCTCTCCCTTACAAACTCATTCTCAAGCTCTGTGATAAATTCAGTAAAATCAATATCCAGGGAATCTATTCCCTGTGGCCCAAGGAAAGACCATGCCTTTTGCCTTTTATTTTCAGGGACAAGATAGCCTATATGGATTGAATTAGGGACAACACCTTTTATGTCTGTAAGGCACCCTATCAGGTCGAGCTGCAATAATGCGAGGTCTGTAAGGTCTTCTTTTGTGAGTAGTTCGTTGTTCAGGTGTGTATGTATGAACCTGAGCCCCCTGAACCTTGCCCTTCCTACACGCTCTGTAGAGAGCCTCGGTATCTCTATCCTGTTTCTGTCTCCAACTATGACGTACTCTACGACCCCCCTACGGTTTATAAGGATGCCCACCTGTCTGGATATCTCCACGGATATCATTGTGATAGTCAATGCAGTATCATAGGTGATAATTTTGGAAGGCTCTATTTTTTTACGGTATAGCTTGAGCAGTCTTCTTTTGATGAGGTGGTTCAGGCCACTTATGTTGCCATATAGTTCTATTGTATTACCTCTTTTTATGATAGGAGCTTTTTTATATAGGTTTCATATTATAAGATTTTTGTAATACTTTGTAAAGGCACTGGAAATGCAATGAAAACCTCCCGTTGAAGCAATGATATATGTGACAATATTTTGCCCTCAAGTCTAAATATTTAAGGCCTCATAACATAGCTTTTTTTGATAAAAGATATGCCATACCGAGTTGCCCGCATGCTGCATTGACATCTGGCCCCCTGGAGTTTCTCACAATTGCTGTCATGCACTTATCTATCAGGTAGGCATGGAACTGGTCTACAGTCTTTTTATCCGGTGTCCTGAACTGAGAATAGAGTGACTCATTAAAAGGTATGAGGTTAATCTTGCACCTTATGCCCTTTAATAGTTCGTATAGCATCCTTGCGTCTTCAAGGGAATCGTTGAAATCCTTTAATAGGACATACTCAAAAGTTATACGCTCCCTTGGGCTACCTTTATAGTGCCTTACAAAATCTAAGATGTCCCTTATGGGATACATCCGGTTTATAGGCATTATCTCTGTCCTTTTTTGTTCGTCTGCCGCATTCAGTGATATGGCAAGGCCTGCTGTCCCGGGCTGAAGCCTCTTAAGACCCCCGATTAGACCCACTGTAGAAACCGTGATCCTTCTCCTTGAGAAATCGAGGCCAAGGGGTTCTTTCATGATCTCTATGGTCCTTACCACATTTTCAAAATTATCCATGGGCTCACCCATGCCCATAAAAACTATATTGGTTATCCTATCCCCTCCATTGATTGGTGACACATTAAGGTATTTTTTTGCCCCTATTATCTGTTCCACTATCTCATGGGTCTCAAGGTTCCTGATAAATCCTATCTTTCCCGTTACACAGAAGCTACAGGCCATCCTGCATCCTATCTGACTGGATACACAGAGGGTAAGCCTGTTCTTCTCCGGTATAAGGACACTCTCTATAATATTGTCATCTTTTGTCATAAAGGAGAGCTTAACAGACCCATCCATGGATGCAGTGGGTTCAAGGGGCTTTATGGTCTCCATATCCAGCATATCCCTGAATAAGGTTCGTAGGCCCTTGGGGATATTATCCATCATGGAAAAATCATAAACCCCTTTATTATAGACCCATCTGTAGAGTTGCCTTGCCCTGTATCTCTCTTTACCTGTCCCGCCTATGACATCTTCAAGTTCTTTAAGTGTCAATCCAAAAAAACACAGCATAATTAAACCTGTCTTATATATTTAATTAAGACCCTTGCAGTGGTTTGCACAGGCCTTAAAATCCATCCTGCTATTATGGAACAGATCTCTATAATTACAATAAGTTACCAATTTACCCTCCAGCATTATACTGTCTATCAGTATAGCATCTTCAACCATATCAAGAAAGCTTAAAAAATAAACTTACCTGCGGCAGACAGGGGGATATTAAAAAAAGTAAACCAGCGGCTTTCATGGTCATTTGCATTATCCTTGACAGGTTTTTTACTGTTTGCTATATGATAGAGAGTCTTATAAAAGACAGTTAGTGATTATATCTAATTGAACTGTGTTTTAAAGTAGAAACAATCTTAAGGAGGGATAATGTCGTCGCTTATAACGGATGTCTTAACTGTCGAAAAAAAGGCCGATTCAATAATAGAAGACGCACGAAACCAGGCAAGGCAGATAGAAAAAAAATGCGAAGAAGAGATAGAGGCATATCGTAAGCAGAAGGCTGCGGAGATGGATGATATGGTGGCAGCCTTTCAGAAAAAGGCAGAGGAAGATTATATGTCCACCCTCTCTCAATATGAAAATGAGCTCAATGAGTCCATAAAACATATAGAGGGTATCTCAGAACAGGTCATTTCTTATCAGATAGAGCAGATACTGGCA
Source organism: Deltaproteobacteria bacterium (assembly GCA_029553295.1). Lineage (GTDB taxonomy): Bacteria > Desulfobacterota > Syntrophorhabdia > Syntrophorhabdales > Syntrophorhabdaceae > DTOV01. The sequence goes on from JAKPCK010000090.1 coordinate 27,381, forward strand.
AGATTATATAGATTATAAGGCTGCTTATGGCTATAGAACCCTTAAAAAAGGTAACAATTGTAAGCACAAAACAGGCAAACAGGCGGCTGATTAAATCAATCAATAAGCTTGGGGTTATGGAGGTCATAGACATCCAGGGCAGCCTAAAAGAGGACCTCCCCTTTAAAAACTACAGGGCAAATACTTCAGAGGCAGATAACAATATCAACAAGATAGATTTTATCCTGAACCTCATGAATATCTTTGCCCCGGAACAGGATAGCTTTATAAAGAGCCTTACACCACTCCCCATAGTAACTACCGAGGCGGAGGTTGACAGGACACTAAAGGAATACAACCTCGATAAAAACTACCGTTATGCTGTGGAGCTCGATGAGATATACAGAAATTCTGAAAGGATAATAACTGAGATAGAGAATGAGATTGAAGAGCTAAAACCTGTTATGGATATCCCTGTGGACCTTGAAGAGTTTCATTCCACTAAACGTATCTCCATGGTAATAGGCTATGTCCCTGTAAAGAACCTCCATATAATAGACGATACAAAAGAACCCTGGGTCTGGGCAGCATGGGAGGAGCTCCCTGAGGTCAATGACAGCATAGATATATTAAAACAGAAAGAGGATGCAAAGGTGAGAATGGTCTTTGCATTTCTCAAGAGGGATGCAGAGGATATAAAAAGGGCGCTTGAGGACATAGGTTTTGACGAGATACAGTTGCCCAAGAGAAAGGAAAAGATAAAAGAGAGGGTCCTTGAGCTTGAGGCTGATATGGAGCATTATAGGGAAAAGATAGCAGATGTGGCAGATAAGGTAAGGCGGATGGCCCAGGGACAACAAGAAGGGGAGGGCAAAAGACCTCTTTTGATACTCAAGGCATACTGGACTAATATCAGAAACAGACAACTGGCAGCCATGAAGGGCCTGGAGGGCAGGTGGGTCTATATAATCAGCGGCTATATAAGGACAAAGGATGTAGGTATATTAACTGCCATGATGGAAAGGGAATTCCCTGAATCTGTGGTTACTGTAGAAGACCCGCCCCAGGACGAAGACCTGCCTGTAAGCATCTCTGTCCCGTATCTTTTCAGGCCTATCCAGCTTTTAACAGAGATGTTCGGGCTACCTCCTTATCGGAGTTTTGACCCAACGCCATTTATGCAGGTCAATTTTTATATGTTTTTTGGGATATGTTTCAGTGATGTCTGTTACGGGATAATGCTTGCCATATTAGGTGCATACCTCAATGCCAAGACAAAGGCATACAGGGGCGTAAATAATCTTGCCCGTATCCTTTTATACGGTGGCATAAGCAGTATCATATTCGGTGCCCTCACAGGCTCTTGGTTCGGTGACCTTTATAAACCCGAATATCTCGGGGAAGGAAATATACTCCTGACACTCCAGCAGAGGTTTGTCTTGATTGACCCTATGGGGAAGACTATTGTGGCATTGATAATCGCCCTAGGTCTTGGTGTCCTGAATCAGTTTTTCGGGATAACCCTTAAGATGTATGGTGCATATCAGAAAAAAGATTATATGGGTATATTCTCTGATGGTCTGTGCTGGATTATAACCTTGACAGGCCTCCTTATGATGGCAGGTAAGGTCTTTGCAGATATACCACCTGCTATCCTCAATACAGGTTTAGCCCTTTTTGTTGCGGGCTCTCTCGGGCTCATATTTACACAGGGCAGGGCCATAAAGAGCATACCAGGGAGGATTGCCGGGGGTCTGGTGAGTTTATACGGGATTGTGGGCAGTTACGGTATTACATCTTTTATAGGCGATACACTTTCCTACTGCCGCTTGCTCGCCCTTGGTCTCACCACTTCCATTGTAGCCATGGCCTTTAATCTCATGGCAGGTATGCTAAAGGACATCCCGTATATAGGGTTTGTCTTATTTATTGTCGTCCTTGCCATAGGTCATATATTTAACTTTCTTATCAGTGCCCTCGGTGCCTTTGTCCACTCCATGAGGCTCATCTTTGTAGAGTTTTTCGGCAGGTTCTATGAGGGGGGGACGAGGCCTTTTCAGCCCCTTGGCTTTGATACAAACATGTGTGTAATAAAAAAGGCAGGTGAATAATGTTTTTTAAAAAAAATGAAAGATGGAGGATAGAAGATGTTACCTGAATGGATTGAACTGGGGAGAGGTCTTTGCTACGGTGGTGCTGGGCTGGCCTTTGGCCTGGCAGGTGCAGGTTCGGCATGGGGTATCTCCATAGCTGTTCATCAGTGTGCAGGCGTTCTCCGTGAAAAACCAGAGCTCTTTGGAAGGATGCTTGTCATGATTGCCCTTCCCGGGACACAGGGGTTTTACGGTTTTATCGCCGCCATACTTATTATGACGCAGACAGGACTGATAGGTGGGTCAGCTATAAAGATTACCCTTGGCACAGGCCTTGCCATGTTCTTCGTAGGTCTTGGATGCGGTATTGCCCAGTTGGTATCTGCAATAAAGCAGGGTGAGGCCTCTGCAGCTGGCATCTCCCTAATAGCACGGAGACCTGAGGCAGCAGGGAGGGCAATACTATTTCCTGCATTTGTTGAGACCTATGCGGTTGTAGGGCTTCTTGCAACAGTTCTTTTTATTATATTTCTCACCCAGCCCCTTGCCCTCAAGTTTTTGGGGCAGTAAAAAAGGTAAGGTAGTGCTATGGGGATAGAGAAGATCAGTGAGGCAGTGCTGTCAGAGGCAGAGAAAGAGGCGAAAAACATTGTAGAGACAGCAAAAAAAAATGCCAGACTCCTTGTAGAGAAAAGAAAGAGGGAGATCGATGAAGAGATAGAAAGGCTTTATAAGGCCCGAACATCTTCCATCTCTGAGGATTTTAACCGTAAACTCATCCAGTACAGGGGGATGGCAGGCAAACAGATACTCGAAAAAAGAAATAAACTGGTAGATGCTATATTTGAAAAGGCAAAGGACAGGGTATTGAATCTACCTGCAGATAGGTATAAGTCCTTAATGGCATCAATCCTTGAGAAGATTGCAGGGGATTCTACTGGCAGGGTTTGTGTCCACAGGGATGATATGGCTATCTTTAGAGAAATTGTTTCACAGATTAATGAAAAAAGGACAGAAGGCAATAAGATCTCCCTTGATGAGTCCAGTACCCTAACAGAGAGGGGCGGTTTTGTCTTTGTGGCTGATAATTATGAGGTAGACCAGACACTGGATATGCTTTTTAAAGATATTAAAAAGGATATGCTGCCATCTATGGCAAAAGAATTGTTTTCCCATCAGGATATAAAATGATACCGAGAATAAAGAATATCTCAAAATGGGGATTTGTTTCCGGGAGGATAAGCGTCCTTGAGGCTGGTTTTATGACAAAGGACTTCCTGTTCAATATGTTAAACATGGAAAAGATAGATGATGTTATTGCCCTCCTCCAGGATACATTTCTAAGGGACTATATATCACCGGGGGCTGTATGGCTGGGAGAGGATTTTGGGGCAATCTTTGATAGGTGTTTTTATGATATGGCTGTATCTCTAAAAGGTGATTGTCCATCCACCCTGCCTGTAGATATCTTCCTCCTTCAGGGCGATTATCTAAATCTAAAGACTGCCTTAACAGGAAAAAAGACATTTCTATTTCCATCGGGTATATTTTCCTATGAGATGTTATCTTCCATAGCAGATGGAGACTATGGAGACCTGCCCCTTCCGTTTAAGGAATCGCCGGAGTGGACAGGGACAGACATATTTAATATAATGCCCGGCGACCTGGATATAATGCTTGACGGTTCATATCTGAGGCACCTCCTGTTGCTATCCAGACAGACAGAGTCGGAGATGATAAGAAGATATATCAGAAACAGGGTCCACTCATATCTTGTGATTATCCTCTGGAGGGCACTAAATCAGGGTATCTCCCTTAAGAGATACCAGCAGTACCTGCCACCTGTTGGTGATTTTACACCGCTTATAGACGAGCTGGCAGGTATAAGCAACTTAGAGAACTGGAGAGGTATAATAGGCGGGGAGATGGGCGAGATATTCTTCGAGTGCTGTGCCTATGAAGAGAAGGCCCATATAGCCATATTTGATACCAGGGTAATGAACTATCTTTTACGGATTGTCCATGATGGTGCATACCAGACTGCAGGGCCAGAGAGGGTTTTTGCATTTCTCTTGGGTCTCTATGTAGAGATGCAGAACCTTAAACTTGTTGTAACCGGGAGGCTCAATCGCATTGACCCAGGGTTTTTAAAAGAGAGGTTAAGGGACTGCTATGTTTAGGGCAATAGCAGTAGGGGAGAAGCATTTGATAATGGGTTTTAAGGCCGTGGGTTTCGAGATAATTGAGCTGGATGACAGCTCAAAGCTCATGGAGACCCTTATAGATATATCCAGTGATCCAGACACAGGGCTTGTGTTTGTTACAGAGAGCATGGCAGAGGATAATTTAGAGGCCATTGAGGAGTTTCATAACAGGAGCAGTGCTGTTATCACCCTAATACCTACCCACGAAGGGAGCAAGCATACAAGTTTCCTTATGATGGCTAAGGCCATTGAGCGTTCTATAGGCATTGATGTCCTTGGAAAGGACATAAATAAACACATTAAGGATTGAGCTATGAATGAGGTTAAAGGTGAGGTCATAAAGGTATCAGGACCACTTGTTATTGCCAGAGGGCTTACAGGCGCAAGGATGTATGAGATGGTCCGTGTAGGCGAAGGGAGGCTCTTCGGTGAGATAATAGAGATAAAAGGGGACAGCTATTCCATTCAGGTATACGAAGAGACAGAGGGCATAGGACCTGGACAGCCTGTCTGGAGGACAGGGGAGCCCTTAAGCGTGGAACTAGGTCCAGGTCTTATCAGGTCTATCTATGATGGTGTCCAGAGACCACTGGATAAGTTGTCCTATGATTTCGGTGAATATATTGTCCGTGGTGCTGAGAGGCCCGCACTGGACAGGTCGATAAAATGGGAGTTTAACCCTGTGGCAAAGGAAGGAGACAGGGTAGAACCCGGGGATGTGCTGGGCACTGTCAAGGAGAGTAATCTTGTTATCCACAAGATTATGGTCCCTCCTGGTATATGGGGGATAATAAAGAAGATAGGACCTTTAACTGGTAATGTGGATGAGGTGATAGCTGTTATAGAAGGCGAGGGCATACTCCATGATATAACCATGGTGCAGAGGTGGCCTGTAAGACAGCCCCGTCCTGTAAAGAGAAAGGTTGTTCCTGTTGAACCGATGGTAACAGGGCAGAGGGTTATAGATATGTTTTTTCCCATCACAAAGGGTGGGACAGCCTGTGTCCCAGGGCCTTTTGGAAGTGGAAAGACTGTTGTCCAGCATCAGCTCGCCAAGTGGGCAGATGCACAGATAGTTGTTTATGTGGGTTGTGGAGAGAGGGGAAACGAGATGACAGATGTCCTTATGGAGTTCCCCCACCTTAAAGACCCTGCATCCGGTGAACCCCTGATGGAGAGGACAGTGCTTGTTGCCAATACATCAAATATGCCTGTTGCTGCAAGGGAGGCCAGTGTCTTTACCGGGATTGCCATTGCCGAATATTACAGGGACATGGGTTATTCAGTAGCCCTTATGGCGGATTCAACGAGCCGCTGGGCAGAGGCCATGAGGGAGATCTCCGGTCGTTTGGAGGAGATGCCGGGGGAGGAGGGCTATCCTGCCTATCTTGGCTCCCGCATTGCAAGCTTCTATGAGAGGGCAGGGAGTGTTGTATGCCTTGGCTCTGATGAGAGAAAGGGTGCAATTACTGTCATAGGTGCTGTTTCACCGCCTGGTGGAGACCTGTCTGAGCCTGTTGTCCAGGCTACATTAAGGGTGGTCAAGGTGTTCTGGGGGCTTGACGATAAGCTTGCATTCTCCAGACATTTTCCGGCCATAAATTGGCTCACATCCTATTCCCTTTATCAGGATGTGGTGGACGAACATGCAGACACGAGGTTTGAAGGCCAGTGGTCTCGCAACAGAAAACAGGCTATGGAGATACTCCAGAGGGAGGCAGAGCTTGAAGAGCTTGTGAGATTGGTGGGTGTAGATGCACTCCCCCATGAGGACAGGCTACTACTTCAGGCAGCAAAGATGATAAGGGAGGATTTTCTCCATCAGAATGCCTTTGATGACATTGATACATGCACCTCTATAGAGAAACAATACAGGCTCTTGAGGTTGATTTTGCATTATTATGACAGGATTAAAAAGGCTTTTAAAGACGGGGCAACACTGGTCGCCCTTACAGGTCTTGAGGTACTGGATGATATTGCCAGGGCAAAACTCATACCTGAAGACGACCTTGAACAGTTCAGCATTATCGAGAAGAGGATAGACAATTCTATTGTTTCATTAACATGGTGAGGTTAATATGGCTGGGATTGCAAAGGAATATAAGACTGTAACAGAGATTGTAGGCCCCCTTATGATTGTGGAGGGTGTTGAGGGGGTGACCTATGGGGAACTGGCAGATATAAGGCTTCAGGATGGGTCCATGCGCAGGGGCCGTGTCCTTGAGGTGAGTGGTGACAGGGCAGTGGTTCAGGTGTTTGAGGGGACAAGTGGTTTATCCCCCCAGGATGTAAAGGTTAAGTTCCTTGCCAAGGGTATGGAACTCGGCGTATCCATGGAGATGCTGGGCAGGGTATTTGACGGCTTCGGGCGCCCCATTGATGAAGGTCCTGCCATAATACCAGAAAAATATCTCAATGTTAATGGCAGCCCCATGAATCCCTTTGCCAGGGACTACCCTAATGAGTTTATCCAGACAGGCATATCCACCATTGACCTTTTAAACACCCTTGTCAGAGGCCAGAAGCTACCCCTTTTCTCTGGCTCTGGATTACCCCATTCCAGGCTTGCTGTCCAGATTGCAAGGCAGGCAAAGGTCCTCAAGACTGGTGAGAAATTTGCCGTTGTCTTTGCAGCTATGGGTATTACCTTTGAAGAGGCAGAGTTTTTTATTGCAGATTTCAGGAGAACAGGGGCGATTGAACGCTCTGTTGTCTTTGTCAACCTTGCCGATGACCCGCCTATAGAGAGGATTGCGCTACCGAGGATGGCCCTCACTGCAGCGGAATACCTTGCCTTTGAAAAGGATATGCATGTCCTTGTAATTATGACAGATATAACAAACTACTGTGAGGCACTCAGAGAGATCTCTGCAGCCAGGAGGGAGGTGCCTGGCAGGCGTGGCTATCCAGGATATCTATACACTGATTTGTCCACAATATACGAGAGGGCGGGGAGGATTAAAGGAAAAAAAGGCTCTATAACCCAGATACCTGTCCTTACCATGCCTGAGGATGACAAGACCCATCCCATCCCGGACCTTACAGGCTACATAACAGAGGGCCAGATTATAATCCATAGGGGGCTGAATGCCAGGGGTATATACCCGCCTGTAGATGTCTTACCCTCGTTGTCCCGTCTAAAGGACAAGGGTATAGGTGACGGCAAGACAAGGGAAGACCATGCAGACCTTATGAATCAGCTATACTCTGCCTATGCAAGGGGAAAGAATGCAAAAGAGCTGGCAGTGGTCCTGGGTGAATCTGCCTTAAGTGAGACAGACCTGCTCTTCGTCAAGTTCGCCGATACATTTGAGGATAGATTTGTCCGTCAGGGTGAAGATGAAAACCGTCCCATAGAGGAGAGCATGAGGATAGGTTGGGAACTCCTATCTATGCTACCTAAGGGTGAGCTCAAAAGGGTCAGGGATAAATACATAGAAAAATACCTACCCAAGGGATAGATAAGATATGGCAAGGCTCCCTGTTAACCCTACAAGGATGGAACTCCTAAGGCTACGCAAAAGGCTTGTAGTAGCCATAAGAGGTCATAAACTCTTGAAAGATAAGCTCGATGGCCTCATGAAGGAGTTTATGACGCTTGCAGAGAGATACAGGTCATATCGTCTCAAGGTGGACAGCAGGCTACCAGATATTTTAAAGCTCTTTGTTGTATCTGAGATGACATCGTCGAGGCAGATTACAGAGGATGCACTGGAGAGCACAAGGCAGGACCTTGAGCTCAATTTACAGAAAAAAAGGGTAATGGGTGTGGTTGTCCCGAGACTGGAGTTTACATTTGGAGAGGTCAAGGGTATGTATTCCTTTATCCATACATCCCCTGAGCTTGACAGGGCTATTATTACCCTCAAGGATTTTATGCCGGTGCTTATAGAGATGGCAGAGCTTGAAGAGTCGCTGAGGCTTATGAGCAGCGAGATAGAAAAGACGAGGCGGAGAGTAAATGCCCTGGAATATACTGTTATCCCTCGTATGCAGGAGACTGTCAAATATATAACAACAAAACTCGACGAGATGGAGAGGTCGAATACGAGCAGACTCATGAAGATAAAGGCACTGAGGCTTGCCCAGGAATCTCAGGTTAAGGTAGCTAAAAATAACCCCTCTCGGTAAAGTAATATTTAGTTTTATATGTCTATAGTCTATCGTCTATAGTCTAAATCTAAGACCCCAGTTGATTTAAATTGCTTATATTTTCACAATCTGTTATAAAATTAACCTGTTTCGGCTATATGAATATAGAGGATTTTGATTATTTTTTACCTGAGGGATTTGTCGCCCAGTATCCGGAAAAAGACAGAACATCCTCTCGTCTTCTTGTTTATGAAAGGGAAAGGGGTACTATTGAGCACAGGTTTTTCAGGGATATACTGGATTATCTTAATGAGGGCGATGTCCTTGTGTTGAATAACAGTAAGGTACTGCCTGCAAGATTAAAGGCAAAAAAGAACACAGGGGGAGAACTGCATATTACCCTTGTGGAGAGGATAGATAGAAATCGGTGGTTCTGCCTAACAAAAGGCATCAGGGGTAATATGTCAAGGCTAACGGTTGATATAGGGGATGTGAAGGCAGGGCTTGAAAGGGACAAAGAAACATCATTCTGGATTATTGAGTTTATGTATGAAGGCGATAGTATGGATATTATAAGAAGATATGGGATGATGCCCCTACCCCCATATATAAAAAGAAAAACCAGGGAAGACCTTGATTTTAATATGTATCAGACTGTATATGCCCATGAGCCTGGTTCTGTGGCAGCACCAACAGCAGGTCTGCACTTTACCGAAGAGCTTCTTGACAGGATAGAACAGAAGGGTATAAATATAGTGAAGATTACACTCCACATAGGGGTTGGGACATTTCTCCTCATTAAGAAAAAAAATGTTGAGGAACATGTAATGCACAGGGAGTATTACATAGTCCCTGAAGGTATAAAGGAGGCCATAAAGAAGGCAAGAAGAGATGGGAAAAGGGTTATAGCATGCGGTACAAGCTCTGTTAGAACCCTGGAGTCTGTGTTTTCCCAAAATGGTGATGCACCGTTACAGGGTTATACAGATATATTTATATATCCTGGATACAGGTTCAAGGTCGTGGATGCCCTTATAACTAATTTTCACCTGCCCAGGTCAACACCTTTAATGCTTGTTGCAGCATTTACAGGTAGAGATGCACTCCTTGGCTGTTATCAGGAGGCTATAGAAAAGAGATACAGGTTTTACAGCTATGGCGATGCCATGTTGATTGTTTGATGGTTTTAATATGGAGATGGTATGTTGTAAAAAATACATGTGGTTCATCAGGGTAATAAAACCTTGAAAGGATTTTTTAGAGGTCTTTTCTATGGTCGTTCAGGCTTGTTAGACTATAGACAGAATTTTAGGTATGAAGGTTATTGAGATAATAAAAAAAGACAAAAACGCAAGACTCGGTATCTTAAAGACACCCCATGGAGAGGTGGAGACCCCAGTATTTATGCCTGTGGGGACCCAGGGGACTATCAAGGCTGCAACCCATAAAGACCTGAAGGAGATAGGGGTTCAGATGATACTGTCCAATGCCTATCACCTCTATCTTAGGCCAGGTGACGACCTCATAAAGGAGATGGGTGGTATACATAGGTTTTCAGGTTGGGATAACCCAATACTTACCGATAGCGGTGGTTATCAGATCTTCAGCCTCGGTGTATTAAGGAGATTGAGGTCTGATGGTGTAGAATTCCAGTCACACATAGACGGCTCAAGACACTTTCTTACACCGGAGAGGGTGGTGGAGATACAGAAGAATATAGGTTCAGATATCTGGATGTGCCTTGATGAATGCGTGCCTTATCCATCTACATATGAATATACTGAAAAATCTGTGGAACTTACATCAAGATGGGCAAAAAGGTGTAAAGATGCAAAGAAAAATGGAGATGGCATATTATTTGGGATTATCCAGGGTGGTTTCTATGAAGACCTGAGGATAAAATCCGCAAGAGACCTTATTGATATGGATTTTGATGGCTATGCCCTTGGTGGTTTGAGTGTTGGAGAGCCAAAGAGCCTCATGTGGGAGATGGTAGATGCAGTTATCGGTCTTCTCCCTGAAGATAAGCCGAGGTATCTCATGGGATTAGGTTTCCCAGAGGATATTGTAGAGGGTGTAAAGAGGGGGATAGACATGTTTGACTGCATTATACCTACCCGGGTTGCAAGAAATGGTGGGCTTTTCACCTGGGAGGGCAAGATTAATATTAAAAATGCAAAGTATCAAAAAGACAAAAGACCAATAGATGAAAACTGTGGATGCTATACCTGTAGGGCATATTCAAGGGCATACTTGAGGCATCTTATAGTATCCCATGAATTAACAAGCTTTTATCTGAATACACTGCATAATATATACTTTTACAATGAACTGCTGAAAAAGATAAGAGAGGCAATAAAGGAAGACAGGTTTGATAGATTTTATGAAGATTTTAAATTAAAATGGAAGGGAGGTGAATTTTGTGATTAATATAGCCTATGCCATGGGTAATCAGGCAGCATCAGGAGGACAGGCAGGCGGTTCGCAGTGGATGGGTCTCTTGCCACTGGTGCTCCTGTTTGTTGTTTTTTATTTTTTACTCATAAGGCCTCAACAGAAGAAGGCAAAACAGCAAAAACAGTTTCTTGAGAACCTGAAAAAAGGTGATGATGTTGTGACTTCAGGGGGGATTTATGGTAAAATAACAGGCATTACAAACGACACTGTTACCCTTGAAATTGCTGAAAAAATTAGGGTAAAGGTATTAAAATCTGCTGTAGTAATGATGGCACCGAAAGGAGAATAATGTGGGAAGGTATGAAAATGTAATTATAATCAGTCCTGATCTGGGTAAGGAAGAAGAGGAAGAACTCCTCAAGAGGATAAGGACAAATATTGAAAAGGCTGGTGGTAATATCGTAAAGATGGATGACTGGCAGGTCAGACGTCTTGCATATTCCATAAAAAAGAAGGATAGGGGCCACTATTTCTTTATCCTGTTTGATATAGAAGAGGGGAACCTTACTGGCCTTGGTAAATTTTATAAAAACATTGATGCTGTCCTAAGGCATATGTTTGTCAGGGTAGATGACGATGAAAAAGGCCCTGATAAACCACCGGAACAGGTTGTCTTTGATGAGCTGGAAGGTGAGTTTGCTTGAACAGGGTTTTCCTCTCAGGGATTATAGACTCTGATATAGAGGTTTATTTTTCACCTAAAGGGGATAAAATATTAATCTTTTCTCTTTTTATGGAGGAGGGGAGATTTTCTATCGAGGTCGTATATAAAGATAGAGGGACATCAGATGCACTGAACCTGAAGAGATCAGATAGGGTGATTGCATCGGGTGCCCTGATAAAGACAAAAAAAGGCAACCAGGATAAATTCAGGCTGGAGGCCAATAAATTATATGTAACGGAGGTATAGATGCCAAGATTAACAAGACCGGCAAGGTCACAGGATTCACAGAAAAAGAGGGTCTACATGAGAAAGAGGTTCTGCAGATTTTGTCAGGACCCAAACCTGGTCATTGATTATAAAGACCCTAAACTCCTTAAGAACTTTATAACTGAACGGGGAAAGATAGTGCCGAGAAGGATGACAGGGACATGCGCCAACCATCAGAGGAAACTCAGGGAATCAATAAATATAGCCCGACATATTGCCTTTCTTCCCTTTACAACACTCTCGAAATAGAGGAGGAGCCCATGAAGGTAATACTGACAGAAGACTTGAAGGGAACAGGAAAGAAAGGCGATATCATAGATGTAAGGGACGGTTATGGCAGAAATTTTCTCCTGCCCAGGGGTCTTGCCCTGCCTGCTTCAGAGGGGAATATAAAAAGATTTGAACATATCCTTAAAGAACATGAAAAGAAAAAGGAGAGGAGCCTGAAGACAGCGGCTGAGATGAAGGTGAGGCTCGAAGAGACTACCTTGAGTATAAAGATGAAGGCAGGTCAGGATGGAAGGCTTTTTGGCTCTGTGACACCATCTGATCTGGCAGAGACAATAAAAAAGTCCATTGGATTTGAGATAGACAGGAAGAATATAAAGATAGAAGAGCCCATAAAGTCTACCGGTATGCATACCTTCACGGTGCATCTGGAAAAGGATGTCAATGCCTTAGTAAAGATTGAGGTAGAAAAAGAAGACTGATATGCCCAAAGGTAAAAAGATTCAACAGGGACAACAGGGCAGGCTGCCTCCTCAGAATATAGAGGCGGAGCAGTCCCTCCTTGGGGGCCTCCTTGTTGATAATGATGCCATAAATAGGGTTATTGACATGGTCTCTCCTGAAGACTTTTACAGGGATGCCCATGCTAAGATCTACAAAATAATCTCAGATCTCTATGAACGTAATGAGGCAATAGATCTCATTACCGTGAGTAGTTTCGCTAAAGACAAGGGTCTCATAGACGATATAGGTGGTATTGCATACCTCAATGCCCTTGTTGACATGATGCCCACATCGGCAAATATAACCCAGTATGCCAAGATGATAAGGGAGAAGGCCCTTGTAAGGAACCTCATACAAGTTGCAACCCAGATAATTGAAAGGGGCTATGAGACCGATACTGATATAGATACATACATAGATGAATCAGAAAAGATGATCTTTCAGGTGGCGGAGAAGAAACTGAAACCCGCATTCTTTCATGTCAAAGATATAGTTATGCAGAGTATAGAGACCATTGACAAGCTCTATCATAAAAAGCAGACAGTTACTGGGATACCAACGGGTTTTATAGAGCTTGATAAATTGACAAGCGGCCTCCAGCCATCAGACCTCATTGTAGTGGCCGGCAGGCCGAGTATGGGTAAGACAGCCTTTTGTATGAATATTGCCCAGAATGTGGCCACAATGGAAGAAAACCCCGTGCCTGTTGGTATCTTTTCACTGGAGATGTCTAAAGAACAGCTTGTTACAAGGCTTCTAAGTTCAGAATCAGAGATAGAGCATTCAAAATTGAGGACAGGGACATTTTCATTAAGTGAATGGCCCAAGCTTGTTCAGGCAACGGGTAAGTTATCTAAGGCCCCACTTTTTATAGACGATTCGCCCTCTATGGGTGTCCTGGAGCTAAGGGCAAGGGCAAGGAGGCTAAAGAAAGAGCACGGACTCGGGCTTATAATTGTTGACTATCTTCAGCTCATGAGAGGAAGGTCAAATGTAGAGAGAAGAGAGCAGGAGATATCAGAGATTTCAAGGTTTTTAAAGGCCTTGGCAAAGGAATTGAATATACCGGTTATTGCTATCTCCCAGCTAAACAGGGCGCCTGAGCAGCGTGAAAAAGATAATAAGAGACCAAGACTTGCAGATTTGAGGGAGTCCGGGGCAATAGAACAGGATGCAGATGTAATAATGTTTATATACAGGGATGAGGTATACAACAAAAATCCTGATAACCCCAACAAGGGTGTGGCAGAGGTGATAATAGGCAAACAGAGAAACGGACCAACAGATACTGTAGAGCTTGCCTTTCTTGACAGGTTTGCAACGTTTAAGAATCTATACAGGGAATGAATATACCTAATCTTTTTTCCGTATTTCGTCTGTTTATAACAATATTCTTTATAATGGCCGTTAACCAGGGGAGATTCAATATAGCCCTCTGTCTATTTATTGCCCAGGGCTTAAGCGACCTCCTCGACGGTTTTCTTGCCCGTGTTATGAAGGCAAAGACATATCTCGGTGCTATACTTGACCCTTTGGCAGATAAGGTTATGCTTGCCTCTTCATATATAGTATTGTCTATCAAGGGATTTATACCATTATGGGTTACCTCGATTATAATAATGCGTGACTTCCTCATAGCAGCCGGCTTTCTTGTCTTATATATGCTTTCTTACAAGTCAAGACCATCACCGAGCATATTGAGCAAACTAACAACCCTGTTCCAGATAATGACTATAATATATATCCTCTGGTCAGATAAAAGGGAGTATAGGGAATGGTTTTTTTATATCACCATTGTATTAACAGTTTTATCTGGTTTTCAATATATGGCAAGGGGATATAAGACCATAAAGGTAAAAGAAAACATTTGACAAGGCTGAGGCTTTCAAATTAGTATTAAGAATATATAAAAAAGGAGGGAGTTATGTCTTACAAAATTGCCATTAATGGTTTTGGAAGGATTGGGAGGCTTGTGTTGAGGGCAGGGTTTGCCAGCAAGGATATCGAATTTGTTGCTGTAAACGATATAACCGATTCTAAGACCCTGGCTCACCTACTTAAATATGATTCTGTCCACGGCATTATGAATGCTGATATTAAGGCAACAGACAACTCAATCATAATTAACGGCAAAGAGATTAAGGCATATTCCATAAGAGAGCCCGAATCCCTTCCGTGGAAGGACCTTGGGGTTGATGTTGTCCTTGAAAGCACAGGCAAGTTTACAGATAGGGCAGGCGCAGAGAAGCATATAAAGGCAGGTGCAAGGAAGGTTATTATATCTGCCCCTGCTAAAGGACCGGATGTAACCTTTGTCCTCGGTGTTAATGAAGAGGTCTATGACAAGTCTAAACACCATGTTATCTCTATGGGTTCTTGCACAACAAACTGTCTTGCACCTATAGCAAAGATACTCCAGAAGGAGTTTGGTATAGAAAAAGGTCTTATGACTACCATACACGCATTTACAAACGACCAGGTGGTTCTTGATGAGCCCCATAAGGATTTAAGGCGTGCAAGGGCTGCTGCCCTCTCCATGATACCGACTACAACAGGGGCGGCAAAGGCAATGTCAGAGGTTATACCAGAGCTTAAGGGGAAGCTCGACGGCCTTGCCATAAGGGTGCCTACACCCAATGTGTCTATAGTTGATTTTGTAGCCACACTCTCTAAGAATACCACCAAGGATGAGTTGATAGCCAAATTCAAGGAATATGCAGCAGGGCCCATGAAGGGCATACTATACTGCTCAGAAGAGCCCCTTGTATCCTGTGATTTTAACGGTAATCCACACTCATCTATAATAGATATACCCAATATTACTGTAATAGGCGGTAATATGGTAAAGATTTTATCCTGGTATGACAATGAGTGGGGTTTCTCCAACAGGATGGTGGAGCTCCTCTCGTTTATAATGAGATAACACAATATTGAAGTAGAAACGTTTGTAAAAATGTTTCAAGAAAGGATAGGTGGAAGATGAAATATATAGATCAGATAGACATAAAAGACAAGAGGGTTTTTATCCGTGTAGATTTTAATGTCCCCATGGATGATAAGGGTAACATAACCGATGATACAAGAATAAAGGCCCATCTTCCTACTATAAACTATGCCATCGAGAAAGGTGCTAAGGTAATAGTTGGTTCTCACCTTGGCAGACCCAAGGGAAAGAGGTCAGAGGCCTTTTCTCTTAAGGCTGCAGCAAAAAGGCTCTCTGAACTTATCAAAAAGGATGTGCTTTTCCTCGATGATTGCATAGGTGAGGCAGTGGAAAAGGCAGTATCCCAGATGAAAACCAGCGATGTGGTCCTCCTTGAGAACCTGAGATTCCATCTTGGAGAGGAGAAGAACGACCCTGAATTTGCAAAACAACTGGCAAGATTGTGCGATGTATATGTAGACGATGCCTTTGCCGTCTCCCATAGAAAGGCAGCCTCGAATACTGCAATTGTAGATTTTGTGGATGTATGTGCTGCCGGCTTCCTTCTGAAAGATGAGCTTGCATATTTTGACAAGGCCATGGGAAACCCTGTCAGGCCCCTTGTGGCAATAATAGGGGGTGCAAAGGTCTCTGACAAGATAGGTGTCCTTGAAAAATTGGTGGAGAAGGTAGATAAACTGATAGTCGGTGGTGGCATGGCATTCACATTCCTCAAGGCCCTTGGATATGAGATAGGCAATTCCATATGTGAAGAGAACATGCTTGACCTGGCAAGAGGTATAATGGATAAGGCAAGGGCAAGGGATGTAAAGTTTTATCTACCCGTTGACTGCGTTGTAGCTGAAAAGGCATCGGCTGATGCAGAGACAAAGATTTGCACTGTCCAGGAGATACCAAAGGGTTGGATGGGTCTTGATATAGGCCCTGCCTCTGTCTCTCTGTTCTCATCTGCTATACAGAATGCGAAGACCATACTCTGGAACGGTCCGATGGGTATGTTCGAGCTCGACCCCTTTAGCAGGGGGACATTTGCTATGGTCACCTATGTAGCCAACTCCCACGCCCTTACCATTATAGGCGGAGGAGATACGGATGTTGCAGTCCATAGGGCAGGGGAGAGCGATAAAATATCATACATATCCACAGGTGGCGGTGCATTCCTTGAACTTCTTGAAGGCAAACCCATGCCTGCCATAGAGGCCCTTGAGGCATCGGGGGGTGCAAAATGAGGGGGTGGATGGTAGCAGGAAACTGGAAGATGCACAATACACAAGATGAGGCAAGGACGCTCTCGAAATATATAGTAGATAATACAGTGAATATCCAGGGAGGGGAGATTGTCCTGGCGCCGCCCTTTACCTCCTTGTCTGTTGTATATGATGTTATAAAGGGCTCTCAGGTCAAACTTGCTGCCCAGAACATGTATTACGAGGATAAAGGCGCATATACCGGTGAGGTCTCACCTGCCATGCTTAAAGATACAGGCTGCAGTTATGTTATAATAGGTCACTCGGAGAGGAGAAAATATTTTCATGAGACTGATGAGGGTGTAAATCTCAAGACAAAAAAGGCCCTGTCGTCTGGCCTTATGCCCATTGTATGTGTTGGCGAGACCCTGGAGGAGAGGGAAAAGGGTATAACTGAATATGTGGTAGGTATTCAGGTTAAAAAGGCACTTAATGGGATAGATGGCATAGCGGATATAGTTATTGCATATGAGCCTGTTTGGGCTATCGGCACAGGAAAAAATGCAACACCGGAAGAGGCAGAGGCTGTGCAGAAGTTCATAAGGGGTATTGTAAGGGACATATATGGCAGTGCTGCAGATAACCTGAAGATACTATACGGAGGGAGCGTAACAGCAGATAATATAGGCTCATTAATAGAGATGGAGGATATTGACGGTGCACTTGTAGGCGGTGCATCCTTGAAAGGCGAGGGATTTGTTGGTATAATAAAACGGGTAGCGGAGAAAAGATAATGTTGACTGTTATAGCGATTATACATATAATAATATCTGTTGCACTTATCCTTATAGTGCTTCTTCAGACAGGCAGGGGCTCTGAGATAGGCGCAGCATTTGGAAGCGGTTCGAGCCAGACACTGTTTGGGAGTTCAGGCTCGAGCAGCTTTATGACAAAGCTGACAACTGCTGCTGTTATTGTGTTCATGGTTACAAGTTTATTACTTGCATATTTTTACAGCCATAAGGAATACACGATAAAGCAGGCAGTTCCTCAGACAGAGGAAAAGTTGCCAGCAAAGAGTAGTCAATAAGTGCCGATGTGGTGGAACTGGTAGACACGCACGTTTGAGGGGCGTGTGGGGAAACCCGTGCGGGTTCAAGTCCCGCCGTCGGCATTCATAAATTATTAATATTACAGAATTTTATAGGCCTCAAAAATCATCCAGAGACATTTTGGGGACAGTTTTTTTTATTTATATATCTGGTATCCTGGAGGGGTCTCATATCTGGTTGTTCTGACCTTCCTATAAAGTCTCAAGGATATGTCCTAAGGTTAAAACATTTTTTCAAAGGGCTCTTTTTATCAGTTTTTCTATCTCCACTGCAAAAAATACTATAGAGGATAAAACAAGCGTCCATATAAGTTCGTTAAATGTCAGAGGTACTGTTTTGAATATGGGGTTGAGAGATGGGATATATATTGTTGCCATTTGAAATATAAATGTTAATATAACTGCGCCAAGGAGATATTTATTAGAAAATAGACCCATCTTAAAAAGAGATACCTTTTCCGACCTTATGGCAAGGACATGACCGAGTTGGGTTAGACAAAGCACTGTAAACACCATTGTCTGCCAGTGACTGTTTCCTGTCTTAATGGCAAAGGCCTGTGTAGAAAGTACGATTCCTGCCATCAAAAGACCTACCCAGATGGCATGGACACCTAAACCATGGGCAGATATACTCTCTTTTGGATGCCTTGGGGGTCTATTCATAACATCTTCCTCTTCTGGTTCAACGGACAGGGCAAGGGCAGGCAGCCCATCTGTCACAAGATTAATCCAGAGTATATGGATAGGAAGTAGTGGTATGGGTAAACCGAATATAGGGGCAAGAAAAAGGGTCCATATCTCCCCTGAGTTTGTAGTCAATAGATATTTGATGAATTTCCTGATATTGTCATATATCTTTCTACCTTCCTTGACTGCCTTTACTATTGTGGCAAAGTTGTCATCGAGGAGAATCATGTGGGCTGCCTCTTTTGATACATCAGTGCCTGTGATACCCATAGCAATACCTATGTCAGCCCTTTTTAAGGCCGGTGCATCGTTTACACCATCTCCTGTCATGGCTACAAAATGCCCTTTATCCTGTAATGCCCTTACAATCTTAAGCTTCTGCTCTGGTGCAACCCTTGCATAGACCCTTATGTCTTCAACCTTTTCTTCAAATTCTTCCATTGTAAGACCTTCCAGTTCCCTGCCTGTGATAACAGCATCGTTATTATCCAGGATCCCAAGCCTTTTTGCTATTGTCCTGGCTGTTAGCTGGTGGTCACCGGTTATCATAACAGGCACAATGCCAGCATTTTTGCACATAGATACTGCCTCTTTTGCCTCTTCCCTTGGGGGGTCCATCATACCTGTGAGGCCAATGATTGTAAGGCCTGTCTCCACACTTTTGGGAGAAAAATCAGAAGGGATTTCATCCCATATCCTGTATGCTATACATAAGACCCTGAGTCCATCCTGGGCCATCATCTCATTTATAGAGGCGAGCCTTTCAACATCTATATCTTTTAGCCCGTGAGATGTAAGGACATTGACAGACCTTTCCATCAATGTGTCAATGGCACCCTTTGTAAAGGATATGTATCCTTGCTTCCATCTGTGAAACGTGGTCATACATTTTCTATCTGAATCAAAAGGGAGTTCTAATATCCTTGGGTATATCTTTTCGAGCTCTTTTTTATTATAGTTTTGGGTCTTTGCAATGCTATACAAGGCTGTCTCAGTAGGGTCACCCATGATATCTCCCTCATTATCCATCTGGGCATCATTGCTTAATGCAAGGGCAGTCATAAAAAGCGCATTTACTTCTTCGGAGGACCCTCCTTTGGTTAAATCTGAGACAGGCACGAGTTTATCTTCAATAAAAACCTTTTCTACGGTCATTTTATTCAATGTGAGTGTGCCTGTCTTATCAGAACAGATATATGTCACAGAACCAAGTGTCTCAACTGCAGGGAGTTTTCTTATAAGGGCATGGAGTTTTACAAGCTTTTTTGCACCAAGGGCAAGGGATATGGTTACAACTGCCGGCAGGGCCTCTGGTATGGCTGCTACTGCAAGAGAGATTGCCGTGAGCAACATTAATAAAATAGGTTCTCCACGGAACACCCCAAACCCAAAGACTATTGCGCATATAACAAGCACTGCAATGGCAAGTCTTTTTCCAAATATTACAAGCCTTTTCTGGAGTGGTGTTTTAACCTCTTCCTCACCCTGGAGCATGGATGCAATCTTGCCAAGTTCGGTGTCCATGCCTGTAGCCACCACTATGCCTAAACCACGGCCATATGAGACCACCGTGCCTTTAAAGGCCATATTTTTTCTATCCCCAAGGGGCAATGACTTATCTGAAAGGGCATCACATTGTTTTTCTACAGGTATAGATTCTCCGGTTAATGCTGCCTCCTCAACCTTTAGATTAAATGTCTCTAAGAGCCTCATGTCAGCAGGGACAATGCGGCCTGCCTCCAAAACCACAATATCACCAGGGACAAGTTCTGATGCAGCAATACTTGTATGAACCCCATCCCTTATAACAGTTGCCGTATACGCTGCCATCTTTTTTAGGGCATCCATTGCCTTTTCTGCCCTGTATTCCTGTATAAAACCAATGACGGCATTAATGACAACTATGACAATAATTGCTATAGTATCGGATAATTCGCCTATGAAACCTGAGATGACGGCTGCTCCAATAAGGATGAGGATCATAAAATCCTTGAACTGATCAAGGAACATGGCAATAGCTGTCTTTTTCTTCTTTTCCATTAATTCATTTGGGCCATATTCATTCAGTCTTTTCCTTGCCTCATCATTGGTTAGACCATCAAGACTTGAATTAAGTTGTTTCACAATATTGTCAGTTTCCAGTATATGGCAGTAAGGAATTGCCATTTTCTCCTCCCTTTTTAAAAATAAAAAAGACCTTTGCCAGGATTTTATTCTCTGGTAAAGGTCTCACTTGTTAGTTTCTCTAACCGACATACCGGTCGGCATCTACCGACGTATTGACGATTATGTCGCCTGAAGTTACTCCCCTTTACTTTACCTTTAAAAAAGGTCTCAACACTGGGGCATATCTTTAGTGCCTTAATGCCCCTATCAATAATTACTTATATATTCAACAGTCACAAAAAATCATCCCAGAAAAACGAGATGAATCTTAAGGCCTTTAAATGGTTTTGTAAAGACCTCCTTTTTATGGATATAATCTACAATCGACTTTGTATAAAGTCAATATTAATAAAACATGCCCTTTCAAGACAAAAAGACCTTGGTAGGAAATTAAACCTTGAAAAAAGCAAAGGATATATTAAAATAGATTTTATGATTGACAAATTCCTCATGTCCTTTATCCCACTATTTGTTGCCTTTGATGTCCTTGGGATACTGCCCATATACATAAAATTTACAGCCCACCTTGACGCTAAAAAAAGGGGCAGGCAGCTCAGGGATTCTATCCTCACATCTTTTTTTACAACACTTCTATTTGTTGTAATAGGTAATCAGGTCCTTCAGTATCTTGGTATAGCCATCAGGGATTTCTTTATTGCCGGGGGTGTTGTTCTTTTTATTATAGCTGTTAAGGATATAGTTATGGGTCATTCAGAACCTATTATAGAGGATGATATGTTTGGCGTTGTCCCTCTTGGGGTCCCCCTCCTTGCAGGTCCTGCTGTCCTTGCCACCTCTATTATAGTGAGAAATAACTATGGCTTTTATTTCTTTCTCATATCACTCCTTACCAATCTTATAATATGCTGGATAATCCTTAAGTTCTCCGAATTTATCCTGAAATACCTTGGTAAGAAGTTTATAGAGGCATTATCCAAGGTCTTTGCCCTTGTCATTGCCAGCATTGCTGTTATGTTTATAAGAAAGGGTCTTACGGGATAGTATCTTTCTTAGTTGAGTATGCTATAGCTCCCCGGTATCCTCTTCTTACAAACAGGGCAAATAGGCTCTATCATGGTATAGGTCTTGCCGAACACATCCACGTTTCTTACGAATACGCCAGGGGCATTATATATCTCTTTCTCATCGAAGACCTTTCCGCAATCGCAAACAGGGAGGTGCTGGCGAAACAGTTTTCCATGAAAGGCCTGCTGTGCATATCTATCTATTAAATTTTTCTCTTTCTCTGTCATATTAAAAATATAATTCAGCCCCTTTCATTCTTCAACCTTCAATATAAATATCGGCAATATTTTTAAAAAATTAATTTTTTTCATTGACATATGGAAATTAGAAGATAAAATTATATAATTAATAGGGTTAAATATTTTTAAGAGAAGGGGTATAAAAAATTAATTTTTTAGAAGATACTAAGGTCACCTTTATATTAAGGGGAGTCTATATAAAATCCATAAAAGATATAGATGGATAGATGGGGGGATAGAATAGGGCATATTTCTAACCGCATTTCTTTTGCATAGACATAAAGACACAGTAGCGAATGGCTAAGTAAGAGTAATAATAAAAAATAAGGGGGGTTTTATGAGAAGGATAATTTTATGCCTTTTTGTGTTATCAGCCGTTTCTCTTATCTTCGCTTCTCAGATTAAGGCACAGCAGTATATAACGCTTGGAGTCCCAACCTCTTTAAAACTCATTGAGGGTTACGAAGGCCATAAGGCTGCCCAGCTTGCTGCGGAAGAGATAAATGCCAAGGGGGGCATTAAGGTAGGGAAAGATAAATTTCTTATCAAGATTGAGGCCCTTGATATAAGGGATGGTGAGCCGGGCGTACCTGTCCAGGAGGCGCTTTTAGGCATAGAGAAACTCATCCTTGATAAAAAGATATATGCTGCTGTTGTGGGCAACTTCAGGTCAGAGGCGCTACTTGCTGCTATGGATATATACTCAAAGCACAAGGTAATAAACATAGGTACCATAGCCATGACACCCAAATTTCAGGAGAAAGTCCTGAGCAACCCAGAAAAATACAAATACTCTTTTAGAAACTGTCTCGATTCCAAATATCTTTCAGGTTATATACAGAATATGATGAAATTCATATCCAAGCAGTTCGGCTATAACAAGGTCTATATTGTTACCCAGGATGTGCTGTGGGCAACAGCGACAGGCTCTCTCATGGAGAAATGGTTCAAGGAAAACGGCTGGACTGTTGCAGGATTCGATAAATACCCTGTTGGTGCCACAGATTTTTCAGCAGGTCTTATGAAGGCAAAATCAGCAGGTGTCCAGGTCATAATGCCTATATTTGACATGCCTACAAGCGGAATCCTTGTAAAGCAGTGGAAGGGTATGAAGGTCCCTGCCCTTATGGCAGGCTTTATATCACCTCTGATGGGTAGTAAGTCATGGAAGACCTTTGGCAGCGATATAGATGGACTCATGAACGTTGTCTTTGAGATAGGATACTTCCCCATCAAGGCATACCCACCTACAGTAAAATTCTCTGAGGCATATCTAAAGAGGTGGAAAGAGGATATACAATCCGGCCACGGTGCAGCCCCCGGCTATGATACTGTGTATGTCCTTGCCAGTGCCATAGAAAAGGCAGGCACCCTTAACCCGGATAAAGTTGTCAGTGCCATAGAGGCAACGGATATGCAAGGCGTGGTAGGGAGGATAAGATTTGACAAGAGCCATCAACTTATATTCGGAGACAACCCTAAAACCGCTGCTGTTGGCGCTGTTATGCAGTGGCAGAACGGAAAGATGGCAGTAGTATGGCCTGAATCCATTGCCAGCGATAAGATTGTAAGACCCAGCTGGATGAAATAGGGATTATGTTTGTATATGGCCTCATAAACAGTGCTGTCCTTGCCCTTATGGCAATAGGTTTTAACCTTACATTCGGGATCAGTGGGGTAGCAAACTTTGCCTATGGGGCCATATACGTTGTCTCGGGTTTTCTAACATGGAGCCTTATAAACAAGCTTAATATGCCCTATCCTGTCTCTGCCATATCAACCATTATAATTATAGGTATACTGGGTGCCTTGATATACAGGTTTATAATAAAGCGTATAAGAGGGCTTGTCATATCAGAGGTCATTGCCACATTTGGTATATCCATAGTAATCCTTGAGTTTTTGAGATATGTGGGTTTTATCGGCTTTAAATACTCACTTCCCATGTTCATAACCGGGTCTGTAGAGATATTTGATGCCTATGTGGATATACAGAGGCTCTTGATAATATGCTTTGTAATACTGCTTATTATAGCACTGTATATCTTTACCCATCATACAAAGATTGGGAGGGCATTCAGAGGGATTGCCCAGGAGGAGCATACATCCCTTTCCCTGGGTATAAACCCTGATTGGATAGCAAGCCTGAGTATGGGGCTTGGCTCTTCCCTGGGTGCCTTTGCTGCCATAGTAATATTACCCCTTGGGACAATCACTGTTGATGGGGGCTACGATGTCCTCATAAATGCCCTTTCTGTTTGTATTGTAGGTGGCCTTGGAAGTACCTTCGGGATAATAATTGCAAGCGTTATAATAGGATACGCCCAGACCTTAACAGCCACATATCTGGCACCGCACTGGACAATGATAGTAAGCCTCCTTGCCATACTCATTATCCTTGTTTTCAAACCATCAGGCATCCTGGGACATCAAAAAGAGCTGGAGGAGAGGGTGTAAAAAAGGCAATAGTTCACAGGGGATAAGGATAGTATCCGGCAGTATATTTGTTGGTAGCCGCAGGTCTCAACCTGCTAATAAAAAAGAGGGATATGGCCAAAGAAAACTACAGAAAGGAAAGGATAGACAGATGTATAAAGGCACGTTCTGATGATATATATGCCATATCTTCAAAGAACGAGATACTATATCTCTTATTCCCGAGGGTTATACCCATAGCAGCCCTGGGAATAATCGCCTTGATTTCGCCTCTATACTGGCAGAAGGTCATTATAAGCGCATGTATATTTGCCATGCTTGCTGTTTCGTGGGATTTTCTGTCAAGCTGTGGCATGCTTTCCCTTGGCCAGGCATTATTTTTTGGTATAGGTTCATACATAGCAGGTATCCTTAACCATTACCTCAATTTACCTTTTTATATTACTATCCCTGTTGCCACTATATCTGGCGGGCTTTTATCAACTATACTACTTCTGCCTGTTGTGAGATTGAGGGGTATATACTTTGCCATGGTGACACTTATCCTACCCCTTATGCTCATGAGGGGGATAGAGGCAACCCGCATATTCGGCGGCAATGAAGGTATAACAGGGCTGAGTCCTTTTCCAAATATATGGGTTGAGCTTATTATAATCATTACTGCCATGTGGGTTACCCTTTTTGCCCTCCGGAGGTTCATTTCCTCTGATTATGGTCTCATATTTGTGAGTATAAGGGACAACGACAGGGCTACTATGGCATCGGGGATTAATATATATGCCTTTAAGGCCCAGGCGCTTTTTATAGGTAGCTGCATCTGTGCCTTCTGCGGTGCATTTATGACACACTCTTACATGTTTACAGGTATACCGGTATTTACCATGGAGTTCTCCATATTGCCCATTGCAGCCTCTGCAATAGGTGGCATAGGTAGCCTTGCAGGCCCATTACTCGGTGCCTTTGTCCTCGTGCCTTTGTCGGAGATACTGAGGGAATTCGGGACCCTAAGGGTTGTATTTTATGGTCTCGTCCTTGTTATCTGCGTTGTTGCACTCCCGGAAGGTATCTTCCATTACCTCTCCAGAAAATATAATGAGATGGAAAGGTGGGTAAAGATAGAGTAAATGGCTATTCTTGAGATAAGGAACCTAACAAAGAGTTTCGGCGGGATAAAGGCAGTAGATGATGTGAGTGTTGATGTCCATGAAAACACACTCCTCGGGATAATAGGTCCAAACGGCTCAGGCAAGACTACCTTTGTAAATATGATAACGGGTTTTATAAGACCTGATAAGGGGAGTGTAAGATTTAAGGGAAAGGAGCTTATAGGCCTGACCCCATACAAGATTACAAATATGGGCATTGGTAGGGCATTCCAGATGGTAAAGCCGTTTTTTCACCTGCCGGCATTCAAGAATATCATAGTCCCTCTATCATCGGATAGGGTAAAGGCAACAAAAGGTGGGGGGTTTGGAGATAAAGACGCCATTGCCCTTGATATACTGGAAGAGGTAGGCTTTGAGAGGGGTTCCTCTGTCCCATACAAGACAGCCAGTGTCCTGCCCCATGGTTATCTAAAGAGGCTTGAGCTTGCCCGCCTCATAGCACTCAAGGCAGAGGTCTTAATACTGGATGAGCTTTTCTCAGGGCTTTCCATTGCAGAGGTAACGAGCATTGTCCCGATAATAGAAAAACTCCTCGTAGAGGGAAAGACCATTATCATGATTGAACATAGGCTTAAAGAACTCTTCAGGATTGCAGATAATGTAATAGTCTTCAACTTCGGGAAAAAGATAAAAGAGGGTAAACCAAAGGAGATCCTGGAAGATGAAGAGGTAAAAAAGGCTTATCTCGGGGTGGAGGTCTGAATTTGCTTAAGGTTGAAAACCTAATGGTTTTTTATGAAAATGCCCTTGCCATAAATGAGCTATCAATACACGTCGAAGAGGGAGAGATAGTAGGGATTATCGGGTCAAACAGTGCAGGCAAGACCACACTTGTTAATACATTATCAGGGCTACTTTTGGATACCCAGTTGAAGGAGAAGAGGAAAGGTGGCGAGAGGATTACCATCTTTGGGAGGATAACCTTTCTTGGAAAGGACATAACAAACCTGTGGGCAGATGAAAGGGTAAAAATGGGGATTGTGCTTTCCAGGGAAAGACACCCAGTTTTTGTAGAGAGTGATGTGGAGGAGAACCTCAAGATAGCAGCTTATATAACCACAAAGAAAGAGATGAAAGAAAATATAGCCTTTGTATATAAGGTATTTCCGAGCCTTGTCCCCTTGAGAAAGAGAAAGGCAGGATTCTTAAGTGGAGGTGAGCAGCAGATGCTTGCCATAGGTATGTCCCTTATGGCAAAACCAAGGCTTCTTCTTCTTGATGAACCACTCCTCGGGCTCTCCCCTACCATCCAGGTAAAACTCATAGAGTCCATTGTCCAGATAAGGAAGGATGCCAACGTAACTATACTCATATGCGAACAGTTTGCCAGACCAGTCCTGCCCATAATAGACAAGGGTTATGTCCTTGAAAACGGCATGCTTACCCTTGAGGGGACAGGTAAAGAACTCTACAATAATCCTGAGATAAAGGCTGCATATTTTGGGGTGTAACAGAATGGATGTATACAGTGCATTTCTCGAGGTAGCTAAAAAAGACCCATACAAGCCTGCCCTGTATTTTCTCGGTGAAAAGATGACATTTCTTTTTATCAGGCAGGCAGTAGAACATTTTTCTTCCGGTCTTACATCCATAGGTGTAAAAGAGGGTGACAGGGTAATGATATATCTCCCTAACACGCCCCAGTGGATAATAAGCTGGCTCTCCATACAAAAGATAGGCGCTATAGCAGTCCCAATAACACCTATTTATACATCAAGGGATGTGAGATACATTGGCAGTGACTCTGGGGCAAGGACGATAATATGCGCTGATACAAATTTCGGCTATGTAAAGGAATTAAAAGAAGAGGGGCTCTTTGAATATGTTATTGTCTCTAACCTTGCCGACCTCCTCCCCAATTACAAAAAGTTTATAGGCATGATGTTTGACAGGATACCAACAGGTAAATCAGGGAAGGGTAAGGGCATATACACATTTTTAAAGATGATGGAGGAGAAAAGATACGATGTAAGACCGAGCATAGATGAAAAAAACCCCCTTGAGATATTATATACCGGCGGGACTACAAAAAATCCCAAGGGCGTGCCCATAAACCATGCCCTTTTCCTTGAATCAGTGAGGGCACAGATGGAGGTAAGCTATCCTATAATACCTCCTTCAGAGAATATAGTCCTACAGGGCGGACCACTGTTCCACATATTAGGTCAGGTATTCGGTCTTGGGCCTCTATGTATAACAGGCGATTGTGTTGTTATTATGCCGAAGGTGAATATCGATGCCTTTCTATCGTCCATTGAGACATACGGAATCAAGACATTCTTTGCTGTCCCTGCCCTATACAGGATGATACTGGAACATGATAGGCTTGAATACTACAATCTCTCTTCCCTGAGATACTGTTTCAGTGGTGGCGATGTCCTTCCTATAGAGATAGCAAGGAGATGGAGGCAGCGCATAGGCAAGGAGATATATGAGGGTTACGGTGCAACAGAGACATGCGGCGGCATCACCATGTCCCCTGTAGATATAGAAAGGCCGCCAGGCTCCATAGGTAAGGCATTATCAATAAAAAGGATAAAGATTGTAGATGAGCTTACAGGTGAGGAGGTAAAGGAGGGAGAGGCTGGG
Source organism: Deltaproteobacteria bacterium (assembly GCA_029553295.1). Classification (GTDB taxonomy): domain Bacteria; phylum Desulfobacterota; class Syntrophorhabdia; order Syntrophorhabdales; family Syntrophorhabdaceae; genus DTOV01. The sequence goes on from JAKPCK010000090.1 coordinate 55,420, forward strand.
GAACTCCTTGTATCCTCTGAACACATGGTAGACAGATACTGGAACAAAGAAGAGGAGACAAAGGAGGCCTTTGTGGTCATGGACGGGTTTACCTGGTATAAGACAGGTGATATTGTTAGAAAGGATGAACAGGGCTTCTTCTATTTTGTTGACAGGACAGCCGATACCATAAAACACAAGGGCTATAGGGTATCATCCTCTGAGATAGAGGCAGCCCTCCAGGACCACCCTGCTGTACTTGCTGCATGTGCCGTTGGTATCCCGGATGAAAAGGTCGGGGAGAGGATAAAGGCATTTGTGGTCTTGAAGCAGGATGTAAAAGGCATTACAGGTTATGACCTCATCAGATGGTGCAGAGACAGGCTTGCATCATATAAGATACCACACTACATAGAGTTTAGGGATATGTTGCCGAAATCAAAGGTGGGCAAGCTCTTAAGAAGGGAATTGAGGCGAGAGGAGAGAAAGCGTCATGAAGAGGAATAATATCATAAACGGCTATATGAATAATTATCTAACCTGCCCTGGCATAAGGGTTGTATCCAAAATAGAGACTATATAAAGATTCGAAGTTTTCTTATAGATGTGGGATTTAGACTGTCAGGTAAAGATTGAAGATGAAAAAGTATTCAAGGTATCCTAAAAACAAGAGGGAAATATATTGACTTTAACCATAAGTTTGGGTTTTAATAGTTTGTTTTTTTAAATATGGAGATAAGATATTTTAAATATAAATCTTTAATATGGAGGGAGGGAAAAATGAATGCCAGCAGTTATAGTAAGGGATGGAGAATCGTTCGAAAGTGCCCTAAGAAGATTTAAAAAGCAGTGCGAGAAGACGGGTATACTCTCTGAGATCAAGAAGAGGGAACATTACGAAAAGCCCAGCGTAAAGAGGAAAAAAAAGATACTCGCTGCTAAAAAAAGGGCACTGAAGAAGATCAAAAGAACAATGGATAAGGGTCTTTATTAATAATGGAATTTAAGTCCAAGATAGAGCAGGGACTCAAAGATGCCATAAAAAACAGGGATACCACAAAGGTATCGACCTACAGGATGCTCCTTGCAGCTATTAAAAACAAAGAGGTGGAAAAGATAAGACCCATCACAGAGGAGGAGTTTTTTTCTATTGTAAGGTCCTCTGTAAAACAGAGGCTTGAGTCTATAGAGGGATTCAAAAAAGGCAACAGACAGGACCTTATAGAAAAGGAGGAGAAAGAACTGGAGCTCTTAAAAGAGCTTTTGCCCGCATCACTATCAGAGGAGCAACTCGTCAAGGAGATAGACGAGGCTATTTTGAGCCTTGAGGTCACCGGAAAGAAGGATATGGGTAAGGTAATAAAATTTCTATTAGGGAAATACCCCGGGAGGATAGACGGTAAAGTGTTAAGCGAACTGGTGCTTAAAAGACTATCATCCAAATAGGTAGTCATAAAAGCCCTTTATGATTGATAAGACACTTTCATATATAGATTATACAAAGCTGATTGATTTTCTTCATACCTTCTCCACCACACCCTTTGTAAAAGAGACTTTATCTCAGATTAAACCCTTAAATAAAACAGAAGAGATAGCAGAGCGCCAGGATAAAATTGAGGCGGTTATAGAGGTTATGAAATGGGATGGAAAGATCCCCCTCTATAATGCCTCTGATATAAGGGATATACTCAAGAGGCTCTCTATAAAGGATGCCCTCCTGGAGATTAGGGAACTGCTCCAGCTCTCTGATTTTTTAAGGTCATGTCAGGAGACCTTAAATTTCTTAAAAAAGACATTTAACAAGAAACAATTCATAGATGATATATTAGCTCGGATAAAACCGCTGCCGGCAGTATATCAGAAGATAACCAAGACAATAAACATTGAGGGTTTCATAGAGGACACAGCCACCTATGAATTATCCAGGATAAGGACAGACCTGCATATAAACAGGGAGAGGATAAGAAAACTCCTTGAAAGGATAATGGAGAGGGAGGCAGTGAGGCCCATAATACAGGATGTCTATATATCCCTGAGAAACAGCAGATATGTCATACCATTAAAACCAAACTTTAATCAGGTGCTCAAGGGGATTGTCCATGACTACTCCCATTCCCTAAAGACATCCTTTGTTGAGCCCATGGAATGCGTTGAGCTCAACAATGCGATAAATATCTTAGAAAATGAGGAAAAAGAAGAGGAAAAGAGGATATTGAAAGACCTAACTGCCTTTGCAGCGAGGTTTAAAGAGGAGATAGAGGCTAATCTTGAGGCAATAAAGGAGCTCGATATATACCAGACCCTTGCCTTATTCAGCATCCAGTTTAATTGCGTGAGGCCAGAGGTTTTGCCAGGTATCAGTCTTGACATAAAGGCTGCTGTCAATCCATTCATATACCTATCCAGAAAAGACAAGACAGTCCCTATAGATATATTCATGGAGAAGGAAAAAAAGGCTATGATAATTAGCGGTCCAAACGCCGGGGGCAAGACTGCTGCCCTGAAGACCGCTGGATTGCTCTCGGCAATGGCGCTGGCAGGTCTATTTATCCCTGCTGCAGGCAGGCCCCAGGTTCCTCTGTTTTCCCATATCTTTGCCATTATAGGGGATGAACAGGACATATCCATGGAACTGAGCAGTTTTACAGCCCACATGAAGACCATAACAGAACTCTACAACAGGGCAAGGGGGGATGAGCTCATACTCATTGATGAGATAGGCGGTAATACAGAGCCTCAGGAGGCATCTGCCATATCCATGGCTGTGATAGATGCCTTTGTAGAGAAAGGCTCAAGGGTCATAGTGACGACACATCTAAATCTCCTCAAGTCATACGGATACACAAAACCCTTTGCCATCAATGTGGCCACTGATTTTGACCCGGATACCATGAGACCGAGATATAGGTTGACCTATGGACTTGCAGGATACAGCAATGCCATAAATGTAGCAAAGAATATATCTGTCCCTGAGAGGATAATAGAAAAGAGCTATGAATATCTGGGTTCCCAGGAACACATGCTCAATGAACTTATAAGCTCCCTTAAACAGAAAAAACACGAGGTGGAGCATGAACTGGAAGAGGCAAAAAAGATAAAGGAGGATTTGAGAAAGAGGTTATCCCTTCTCAAAGAAAAAAGGGATGAGTACCTCAGGTCTTTGGAGGAAAAATATCGCATAAGGCTTGATGAGCTGGAGCTGGAGATAGAGGAGATAAGAAAGGAGATTGCAAAAAGAGACAGGGCATCCCTTAAGTCTGCAAGACAAAAGGTTGCAACACTGAGGAGGGAGCATATAAGGGAGGCAGGGCCAGAACACGAGGATATAAAGATAGGAGACTATGTCCAGATAAAGAATCTCGGGATCAAGGGATATATTGCTGATTTAGATGAGGACGGTGAAACTGCTGAGGTTGTCATGGGCAATCTCAGGACAAAGATAAACAGGGGGTTTATCTCAAGGCTGCCGAAAAACGAAAAAAAATCTATGTTCAATGAAAAACCTCAGGTGAGTGTAGAATATGAACATATAAGCGAGCCCCAGATAAATATCATGGGGATGAGGGTTGAGGAGGCGCTAGAGGAGCTTGACAGGTTTGTGGACAGAGCTATTGTCCAGGGTGTTCAGAAGATTCGGGTGCTCCACGGTATAGGCACAGGCAGGCTCATGAATGCTGTTAGGAAACACTTTGCCGATACAAAATACATAAAAGGCATAATAAGGGATGAGAAAAATACAGGCATAACGATTCTGGAGCTTATATGACAGGCAATCTTGATGAGATACTTTCAAAGATAGATATACTTGATGTTGTATCTCAGTATGTAAAGCTCAGGAAGGCAGGAAAGGATTATGTTGGACTATGCCCCTTTCATCAAGAGAAGACCCCGTCTTTCACCGTGAGTAGAGAGAAACAGATATTCTATTGTTTTGGCTGTCACGAAGGCGGAAATCTTGTGCACTTTGTCATGAAGTATGAAAACCTGAACTTTGGGGAGGCTATTGAGGCATTAGCAAGACAATACGGTATAAAGCTATCAAGGGGTATGGGTTCTAAGAGGTCTAATCTCTTTGATGCCATGTGGAGGCTTTCAGAATACTATGTAAAAAACCTCAAAGACTCTCCAAATGCCATGCAATATCTCTTAAAAAGGGGTATAAACAGGGATACTATAGAAGAATTCAGGATAGGGTTTAGCGACAGGAAGATTGATTTCAAGAGATTTCTCAAGGACACAGGGATTTCATTGGATCTATTGATGGGAACAGGGATAATAAGGACATCTAACAGTGAGGTCTATGACATATTCAGGGGCAGGATAATAATACCCATATTCGATATAAACAGGAGGATTATAGGCTTTGGCGGCAGGGCTATGGAAAAGGATGCCCTACCAAAATATATAAATTCCCCTGAGTCATCCATATATTCCAAGAGGACGTCCCTTTTTGGGCTCGATAAAACAAGAAAACATATAAGTGATGCAGATGAGGTGTATATTGTAGAGGGATATTTTGATTTCATATCTCTCTATATAAATGGATTTAACAACATTGTGGCGACGCTTGGTACATCTATAACAAAAGAGCAGCTAACAAAACTGAAAAACTATACTGAAAACATAACCCTCATGCTGGATGGAGACGAGGCAGGGGTCAAAAGCGCCCTCCGCTTGATAGGCCTCTTCTCGGAGATGGATATAAATGCCAGGGTGGTTATACTCCCACAGGGACATGACCCTGATAGCTTTATAAGGCAGCAGGGCAAAGAGAGACTTATGGATATCTTAAAAGAAAAAAGGCCTATCCTTGACTTTTATCTTGATTTTCATATGAAAAAGAGCGGGGTTAATAGCCTTGAGGGGAGGCTGTCTTTTATAAGGAGTGTAATGCCCTATATAGAAAATATACAGAACGATTTAAAAAAGAGCATCTATATCAAAAGGGTCTCTGAGCTTACCCATGTGGAAGAGCATCTTTTCTGGGATGGAAAGAGGACAAAGGCATTACAGGAGGCCGATGGTTTTGAAAATACAAGGGATATCATAGGGAAAAAAGTAATAGGTATCCTTATGAATAATCCCAACCTAATTGTATTCTTTAAGGAAAAGGGGGTGATGAAGTTCATAAAAGAGGGCACCATTAAACAGGTTCTCCAGATGATACTGGACCATTATGAAAAATCCATGGGTTTTGAGGTGAATGCCTTTATCAACAGCATGGAGGACCAGCAATTAAAGACCATTGTATGTGAATCTGCCCTCGATAGATTTGAATGTACAGAAGAGGAGTTGGAGAGGATACTCCTTGATTATCTGAGACATGTGGAAAAAAAATTTATAAAAGATGAACTGGTAAAGATAACGAAGAAACTTTCAGAGGCGGAAAAAAGGGGTGACGATGTGGTTATTATGGGTCTGCTTAATGAAAAAAGGCAGGTCCTGGCACTTTTAAAAAAATAAAATAAGTGAGGTAACCATGCCTGACAAAGTGAAAGATTTTTTTGGTTTTGATGAAAACAAGGAACAAAAAGAGTTTTCATCTATATTGGTTAAGGCCGAAAGAAGCGAGACTATCTTTGATGAGATGGATATATTTGAGATTAATGAAGACAATGGGACGATTATAGCAGGGAATGACAGATTTGAAGAGATATTCAGCGAAGAACTTGAGGGCTTTCATGAAGGTGATATTGGAAACCCTGTACGACACTACATAAGGGAGATGAGCAACCTGTCCCTTCTCACCAGGGAGGGTGAAAAAGAGATTGCAGTAAGGATGGAGGAGGCAAAGGAGGAGGTCAAGCAGATTATCCTCTCCTTCCCGGGTACTGTAAAGGAACTCATCAATGTCCTTTCTGCATTAAAGACATCTAAGATGTCTGCCAGGGATGTGACATTGGATATTGATGATGACGATTGTAATGATGTAGAGCTTGAATTTCAAAAGGATAGGCTCATAAAAAAGCTCGAGGCAATAAAGAGTATATATACAGGTAAGAAAAACCTCTCTAAAAAGGACTGGGATGAGATTAAGGGCATCATAACAGACCTTAATCTTACGAGAAAGATAATCGATAAGATTGTCTGGAGGATGAAAAGATACATTGATAAGATAGAAAAAACAGAGAATGAGATAGAGAGATTAAGGAGAAAAGGCAAGAAAGACAATGACAAGAATATTATTATGCTCACCAAAAGGCTTGAGAAGATAGACCTTGAATCAGGTATATCCCCTGATGTCTTAAAAGACTATCTAAAAAAGATAGAGGACGCAGAAAAGAGGTGTCTTAGCGCAAAGAACGAACTTGTTAAGTCGAATTTAAGGCTTGTTGTAAGTCTGGCAAAGAAATATACAAACAGGGGGCTGTCTCTATTAGACCTTATCCAGGAAGGCAATATAGGGCTTATGAAGGCTGTTGACAGGTTTGAGTATAAAAGAGGATACAAATTTAGCACCTATGCCACATGGTGGATAAGGCAGTCTATAACCAGGGCTCTGGCTGACCAGTCAAGGACTATAAGGATACCTGTCCATATGATAGAGACGATAAACAAGATAATCAGGGTCTCCCGTGAACTTGTACAGGAACTGGGCAGGGAGCCGTTTCCCGATGAGATTGCTGAGAGGGTTGGTTTTTGTGTGGATAAGGTAAGAAAGGCATTAAGGATAACAAGAGAGCCCATATCTCTTGAGACCCCCATAGGGGACGATGAGGATACCCATCTTGCAGACTTTGTAGAGGATAAGGCATCGCCTACACCCCAGGATACTGCCATATATGGTGACCTCGTTAACCAGCTCAATGCAGTCCTGGCAACCCTTACACCGAGGGAGGAGAAGGTGATAAGGAAGCGATTCGGGATCGGGGAAAAATATGACCATACCCTTGAGGAGGTTGGCCAGATATTTGAGGTAACAAGGGAGCGGATCAGGCAGATAGAGGCAAAGGCCCTTAGAAAATTAAAACACCCTGTAAGGTCAACAAAATTGAGATGTTTTGTAGAAACTTGAAAAACAAGCTTAATTTTGCTTGACAAAAATTTTACATTAAAATATTGTATACAAAATTATCATCTACTTTCTTATAAGGAGGGGTTTTTATGGATTTTGCCTTAACAGAACAGCAGGAGTTTTTTAAAAAGGTTATAGTTGATACAGTGGATAAAATGGTTGCCCCAAAGGCCCAGGAGATAGATGAAAAGGATGAATTTCCATGGGAGTTATGGAAAGAATTTACAGGTCTTGGATACCTTGGACTCCGGTATCCGGAAGAAATAGGGGGTATGAATGCAGATAAGATAATGTGCATGACCTTTTATGAAGAGATTGCAAGGGGCTCTGTAGGGTTTGCCCAGAGCGTTATTATGAATATCCTTATGGGGACGTATTTTATATACAGATTCGGGAACGATTCTATAAAGGAGAGGTGCCTCTATCCTGCCATGAGGGGTGAGAAGATAGCCACCATGTGTTTCACTGAGGACCAGTCCGGCTCAGACCTTGGTGCAACCAGGACAACTGCTGTAAAAGACGGAAACGGCTGGAGGATAAACGGCACTAAAATGTGGATTACAAATGGCCCTATCTGTGATTTCTGTACTGTTTTAGCCACCACTGACCCTTCCAAGGGATTAAAAGGCCTGAATTTCTTCCTTGTAGAAAAGGGGACGCCCGGGTTTTCCAGCGGACAGGTTCTGAATAAGCTCGGTTGTAGGGGGACTGTGACTGGTGAGCTTGTCTTTGATAATGTATGGGTGCCAGATGAAAATTTTCTTGGCGATGAGCTGGGAAAAGGGGTAATATATGTAGGCGATATACTCGATGAGGTAAGGCTGATGACAGGGGCTATGGCACTGGGTATAGCAAAAGGTGCATATAATGAGGGGCTTGAATTTGCCAAGAAACGTGTAGCCTTTGGGCAACCCATAGGAAACTATCAGCTTATAAGGGAGAAGTTCGCTGATATGGATACCCTTATGAATGCAGCAAGGCTTATGATATATCATGGGGCATGGATGCTGGAAAACGGGATGGACAGCAGGCTTATTGCTGCTGAGGCAAAGATGTTTGCCACAGAGGTCTGTCTCAAGGTTGTCGATGAGGTGACGAGGATATACGGTGCCAATGCCTTTGCCTATGAATACACACCGCAGAGATATTTCAGGGATGCAAGATTCCTCCTTTATGGAGGTGGCACCCATGAGGTATTAAAGGATTTTATAGGCAGGACCATTATAGGAAAGCTTTAATCTCATCGTAATCGGGTGTCTGATTTATAATGATAAGGAGGCAAAAAGGTGAATATACTCGTTTTTATTAAACAGGTAGCTGATACTGAGGCAAGGATACTTATAAAAGGAGATAACAGGTCTCTGGAGATAGAAAACAAATATAATCTCAATTTTTTTGACGAATTTGCAGTAGAAGAGGCCATAAGGTTTAAAGGTAAGGTCAAGGATTCAAAGATATCTGTATGCACCTATGGTGGTAAAAAGGCAGTGGAGGCATTAAGGACAGCCATTGCCATGGGTGCAGACCAGGCATACCTTATTGATAATACAGACCTTGATACAGATGACCCTCTAATCACAGCAAAAATCCTCGCAGGCTTTGCAAAAAAAGAGGGCTTTGACCTGATTCTGTGTGGCAGGCAGGCCATAGATGATGAAAACGGTAATATAGGAGCCATGGTGGCTGAATTCCTGAAGATACCACATGTTACTGCCATTACAAAACTCGATGTGGTGGATGAAAAAAAGATAATTGTTGAGAACGATATAGAGGGAGGGAAGGAGACAAAAGAGGTTCAGTTGCCTGCCCTTCTAACAACCCAAAAGGGTATTAATGAGCCGAGGGTGCCCCTTATAACCGGGGTAATGAAGGCAATGAAGGCCAACATACCTGTTATAGACCCTGTAACCCTTGGTCTTGCAAAGGAGTCACTGGATAGAAACGCATCGAAGATAAAGATTTTATCATATGAGACACCAAAAGGTAGACCCCCTGTCAAGATTATAGATGGAGAGACCCCGGAGGAAAAGGTAAAAAAATTGATCAAACTGTTAAGAGAAGAAGCAAAAGTTCTATAGCAAGGAGATGGACTTATGTCAAAGGATATATTCGTTTTTATAGAGTGCAAGGAAGGCTCAATACGTAAAACAAGCTTTGAACTCCTTTCAAAGGGCAAGGAGCTTGCAGAAAAGCTGTCATCGGAATTATATGCTGTGCTTCTGGGCTTTGATACAAAAAGCCTTATAGATGAGATAAAGCCCTTTGCCCATAAAATCCTGTCAGTAGATACAGAGTTATTAAAAGACTACAGGTGGGATACATATACTGATGCCATGGAGTATCTGATAAAAAAATATTCACCCTATCTTGTCTTAGGTGCATCAACCATAACAGGAAAAGACCTTTTTCCAAGGCTCGCTGCAAGGCTCGATGCCCCTATTGTGTCTGATGCTATAGGGATAGAGGTGACAGACGGTGAGATTAAGATAAAAAAACCCATCTATGGGGGTAAGATAATCTCATGGGTGACAACGCAAAATACCCCAATCTCTATAGTTACATTCAGGCCAAACTCATTTTCTATAGTAAAAGGAGACACTGCCGCTGAGGTGATAGATGAGAGGCTGGAAATAAGCATGGATTCCAGGATCAATACGAATAGGATAGACAAAGGTGGCTCCAAAAAGGTGGATCTCCAGGAGGCTGATTTTATTATATGTGGAGGCAGGGGCATGAAGGGCCCCGAAAACTTCAATATCCTTGAGGAGATTGCAGAGATTTTAGGTGGGAGGGTCGGTGCCTCCCGTGCTGTGGTGGACAGCAAGTGGCGTGATTACGAAGACCAGGTTGGCAAGAGCGGTAAGACAGTATCTCCAAAACTATATATCGGCTGTGGTGTGTCAGGCGCGCTTCACCATACCATGGGCATGGATACGTCAAAGGTCATAGTTGCAGTGAACAAGGACCCCAATGCCCTGATATTCCAGTATGCAGACTACGGTATAGTGGATGACCTGTTCAATATACTCCCTGCCCTGAAGGATGGGCTAAAGAATTTAAAACAAGAGGCATGATGTGGAAAAAATAGATGTAGTGATAGTTGGAGGGGGTCTATCAGGTCTTGCCTGTGCATACAGGCTTGCAGATAATGACCTTCAGGTTATTGTTCTTGAGAGGGGAGACTTTCCAGGGAGTAAGAATGTAACAGGGGGCAGGCTCTATCTTGAGCCTATTAAGCCTTTAATAGGAGATATGCTGGAGGGCGCACCCCTGGAGAGGAGGGTTGTCCGTGAGAGGTGGAGCCTTTTAGGGGATAACAATTCACTGAATATAGATTTTACAGGGGAAAGACTAAGGAAAACAGGGCATAGCTATACAGTCCTCAGGGCTACCCTTGACAGGTGGCTCTCAGAGCGATTAATGGAGAAGGGTGTCTTTGTAATACCCACCAAGAGGGTAGATGACCTTATCTGGGAAGACAAGACTGTTGCAGGCATTGTATCAGGGGAGGAGGAGATACCTGCCCATGTTGTAGTTGCTGCTGATGGTGTGCTTTCTTTTATGGCAGAAAAGGCAGGGCTTAAGCCCAAGATGAAGCCCAAAAACTATGCAGTGGGTATAAAAGAGATAATCGAGCTCTCAGAGGAAAAGATTAACGATAGATTCAATGTGGAAAAAGACGAGGGTTGTGCCCATCTGTTCTTGGGGGATGTAACAAAAGGGATGTTCGGCGGTGGTTTTTTATATACAAACAAGGACACCATATCACTCGGTATAGTAATAGGCATAAAGGCATTGATGGAGAGGGCGCCGACCATTGAGGCACATACCCTTCTTGATGACTTCAAGGCGAGATATGAGATAAAAAGACTTATAGAGGGTGGTAATACCATAGAATACTCAGCCCATGTTATACCAGAGGGAGGATACAACACCATATCAAAATTATATGGAGATGGCATACTCGTGACAGGGGATGCAGCAGGTTTTGCGCTGAATATGGGTGTTACAGTAAGGGGTATGGAGTTTGCTATTGCATCAGGCATAATAGCAGCAGAGACCATACTTATGGCAAGACAGAAGGGCGATTACTCTGCCCAGACCCTGTCCTCTTATGAGGCAAGGCTCAGGGAGACCTTTGTCCTCAAGGATATGATGAACTGTAAGGATATGCCGGAGTTCCTGGATAATGATGCATTTTTCACATACTACCCCAAATACTTCCCCCATTTTGTTGAAAAGGTCATGTGGTTCGGCGACCAGCCAAAGGAGAAGATAGGCCAGACCCTATGGAGGGAGCTCAAGTCATCGGGTATGATGAGCTTCAAGAGACTTAAAGAGCTATACAGTATCAAGAATATCTGAGGTGGATATGAGAGTAGATGAAAAACTCGCCCTTGATGCATTCAAGGCAGACAAAGAGAGCCATATCAAGATAAATAACGATATATGCAGGACAAGGTGTAAGATAAAATACTGTCTTTTTGTATGTCCTGGCCATCTATATACATACAATGAGGAAAACAATGAGGTGGTGGTGGAGTTTGCAGGGTGTTTAGAGTGCGGGACATGTAAGATTGCCTGCATAGAGGGGGCAATAGAATGGCAATACCCAAAAGGTGAATATGGCGTCCAGTTCAGGTTTGGATAGCTCGGACTATATGTTACTTTTTTCCTTTTCCCTCCTTATCTCTCTTATTTCGCCATGAGTCATACAATGCTCCAATAAGAAGCGCTGGGATAGATAGAAATATTGTAAAAAACGGTAAAAATCCGAATGCAGCACCAGTGAGGGCAACAAATGTAGCAATGGAGACAATTACCCCGACGGTTGACATGGGGTAACTCGTTTTTGTCCTTCCTCATCGCAAGTTTCTCCTAGTACGAGGATTCAGCCCAAGGTATGTAAAAAGACATGTAAGGGCAAGCAATAACCAGGCTATAGATGGATAATCTTTCATTTTATTATATTGATTTTTGGCATTTAAGTAAGCCCCTCACTTCTTTTTATCTGACCTATAATAATCCCGCCTGCAATAAGAAACAACACTATAAACAAAAATATTGACAAAGACAATAGTTAAAATCTTTAATATAGCATCTCAATGAACTACTACTGCAACAAACATAAAGGCAAAGCCCTTCAGAAATCAAAGATAATATCCATTGCATCTCTTTTTTTGGTATTGATTTTTCTTATAGAGACAGGTGAATCCTGTGCCTGCACATGCTGGGCAGCAGCAGGTGACAAGGTAGAAGGTAAGGGTATTATCCTTGCCAAAAATAGGGACTATCTGCCTCAACCGAATGAATTAAGATTAATAGTCCCTGAGACTGGCTATACATACCTTGGCCTTTTCCCTGTAAAAGGACAAAAAGAACAGTATGTTGTGGCAGGGATAAATGAAAAAGGGCTCTCGGTGGTGAGTATGACTGCCAGCAGTATTCCCCATGCTAAAAGACACCCTGTTAAGAAAGGCATTGTGGAATCTATACTTACATCCTATGAATCTGTGGATGCTGTTCTCAAGGATAGGGATTTTTTTTCCAAGATACACCCTTCTTTTTATATGATGGGAGACAAAACAAAGATAGCAATAATAGAGGTAGCACCTGATGGTAGATTTTCTTCAAGGGAGACGGACAATGGCATCCTCTACCATACAAACCACTATACCGACGAGACACTTTTGTGGGCCAATGAAAAGATAGGCAAGAGCAGTCAGATAAGGATGAACCGTATAGGCCAGCTCCTCATGTCTCACCCCACATCTTTTACCATTGAGGATTTTATTATCTTCAGTGAGGATAGAAATGATGGCCCAAATAATAGCATATGGCGGACAGGGGGCGCACAGGACAGGGAGATGACCCTTGCATCGTGGATAATTGCAATCCCAAAGAATAGCGACCCTGAACTTTATCTCAAGATAGCAAACCCAAAGGAGCCAGAAAAGTTTTATAATATGAGACTTGATAGATTTTTCTGGACAAACGGGTTGGAGTAATATAAATATTCAAGGTGGTTATATGGATGTAGGCGATGAGATAAGGGGTGCCCTTGAAGAATTAAAGCCAAAGCTCGATGAACTTGCCGAGGGCTATGGTGAACTTATAGATTTAGACAGGGAAAAGGGTATTGTATATATAAGGCTCATAGGCGGCAAACTCATGTGATGCGGCGATTTTGCCCTCAGTCTGTGGGTAGAAAAGCTTCTTAAAGAGCGATTTCCCTGGATAAAAGAGGTGGTAACAAGTTAGTACCAAAATAATAAAAAACAACTTTTTAAACAGAAAGAGTTGGATATGGCAGGTATATTTCATATGAGGGTAGATAAAATCTTTTTGCACATCCTTCTGTTAGTTGCTGTATTGATGCCCTCCATAGGGGTTTGCAGTGGGGCAAGCTATCCTGAAGGATTTGTCGATGTAAAAGAGATTATCCCCTCTGTTATCCTCGATATAAGATACTTTACGCCCCATAACTTTGTGGGTGAGCGAATAGAGGGCTATAATGCCCCCAGGTGTATCCTTACAAAAAAAGCAGCCCTTGCACTCTCCAATGTCCAGAAAGAGCTTGAAAGGTTCAATCTATCCCTCAAGATATATGACTGCTACCGACCCCAGAGGGCAGTGGGTCATTTTGTGAGATGGGCAAGAGATATTAAAGATACAAGGATGCAGGAAGAGTTTTATCCTACTGTAGATAAGAGAAACCTCTTTAAAGATGGCTACATTGCCGAACGTTCAAGCCATAGCAGGGGTAGTACTGTAGACCTCACAATAGTGCCTGTCCCTGTCCCTGAGCAGGAGGAATATAAAACAGGGCAGAGGCTATACCCTTGTTTTCTACCAGCAGAAAAACGCTTTAAGGATAACACTATTGATATGGGCACCGGGTTTGACTGCTTTCATGAGCTTTCCCACACGGCAAACCCAAAGATAGGCGTTATGCAGCGGGTAAACAGGCTCTTACTGAAGAGCCTCATGGAGAGATACGGCTTTCAGAACTTAAGCCTTGAGTGGTGGCATTATACACTGAAGGACGAACCATTTCCTGATACCTACTTTGATTTTGTCATTGAATAGAAATGATGATGAAGACAAGTAAAATCCATTTTTTGTCTATCTAAGAGTAAGACCTTTGCAAGGCCCTGCAGGTTTGTCCCCAGAGCAAAAACCTTTTTCAAAGGGCTCTTATCGGGTTTTTGATAGGGGTCTAATCTCGCCTATATCCATTATAATAAATCTTGAAGGGTCAAGCCCATTGGCTTTAATCCTCTGTTGCAGCTCTAGAACTGGATAGCCAGGGGGCTCATCCCCGAGCCAGAATGTCCCCCACTGGGTCGGGATAAAATATTTTGCACCGAGGTCAAAGAAGGCATCAATTGTCTCTTTTATGTCCATATGGGCGTAGTGCATGAACCATCTGGGGTGATATGCAGTGGTGGGCATGAGGGCATAGTCTATGGATGGAAACATACGGCCTATCTCTCTGTATCCAATAAAATATCCGCTATCAGCGGCATAGTATATTTTTAATTTCGGTGTAGAGATCATGTAGCTTGCCCAGAGGGTTGTGTTGGTATCCTGGCCTATCCGCCTTGACCAGTGTTGTGCAGGTAGACAGACTATCCTTATATCTTTTTTCAATACAATCTCCTGCCACCAGTCCAGCTCTGTAACATATTTTTTTCCCATACCTTCTATAAACCCCTTTAGCCCCATTGGGACAATTATCCTCGTGTTTTCAGGCAGGTCTTTGATGCTGTCCTCGTCGAAATGGTCGTAATGATTGTGGGATATGAGGACAATCAATTCTTTGGCAAGCTCCCCTATCTGGCTCCCTGTTATGGCTGGAGGTGTCTTCCTCTTTGGTAAAAGTGCCCTTTGAGAGAATATGGGGTCGGTTAAAAAATATGCATTATCAATCCTTATCAAAAATGTGGAATGGCCTATCCACGAAATAAAATCCCCCTGTCCATAGGATGCAATCCTGTCTTTTAGGTCCGGTATCACCTTTGGCAGAAAAACCCTCTCCTCCTCTGTATAGTCCTGTTTTCTGGATAGTTTCCACCTGAGAAATCTCCCAAAACCACCATGTTTCCTTGCTGACCACGGGTTAAAATATACCCCATTGGCAAAATGGGGTGACCTTAGGGCATCTGGGCTCTGATTTTCTATCTCCCTTCGCCATGCTTCCTCATCGAATAAAGGCTGTTTATAGAGGCAGGATGACAGAGCAGATATAATCAGCGAAAATACCAAAAAGGCTTTTATCAATCTCTTCATGTTTTAGAACCCCATCTCTCTGGAATATATGAACAATCTGTAAATCTTTTCAGAATCAGTTAGTGAATAGACAATATCCCCTACGAGATCAAATCCATTGAACTCTATGGGCTTGTCATTTTTTCCCTTTAATATTAATACCTTGCCTCCTTTTTTTAAAATATTCGCAGTTTTGCTGAGGATATCCTCAATACGTCCAAAACCCTTTGCAGTCACAATATCTACACTTATGTCTTTTATGGATTCAATCCTTTCCCTTAGTGGATGGAATCTTTCGAGGCCAAGGAGTCTCTTTATGTGCCTCTGAAAGTGTATCTTCTTTGTGTTTTTGTCCACAGAAAATACCTCCATACCCCTGTTTATTATTGCTGTGGGTATGGATATAATACCTGCCCCAGAGCCCATGTCCAGTATGGAACTTTCTTTGTCCATAAAGGTATAAACAAAAAAGGCATCATAGAGCAACCCCTTAATCAGGGATTCAGTATCCTTAAAACCGGTGAGGTTTATGTGTTCATTCCACTTTTTAATCTCCTGGACATAGGTGCAGAGGTCTTGCAGTATGTGTCTATCGTAACATATCTCATAGGATTCAAGCCCTTTTTTTATGCTATCCTCTATGGTCATACCCGCTAAAGGATAGCATATTTTTTTCCATTCTGTTATAATGAAGAAATGAAAAAAATAATCACCTTATATATCTTCATAGCCCTTTGTTTTTTGGTATCCTGTGCCTCCCAGCCAAAAAAGGTCGAAAAGCCTGCTGACCTCTATGTAGAGGGTGTAAACCTCATGAAGGCAAAGAAATACGACAAGGCAATAGAGAAATTCACTCAGATTAAAGAAAACTTTCCCTTTGACCCTATATCATTTATTGCCACTGTGAAGCTTGGGGATGTCTATTTTGAAAAAAAGGAATATGTCCTTGCTTCTAATGTCTATGAGGATTTTTTTAATGCCCACCCTGAAGATGAGAATATCCCCTATGTCCTTAATAGATTAGGGGAGTGCTATGAAAAACTATCTTTGTCCTTTGAGAGGGATCAGACATATACAATAAAGGCCATAGATAGATACACCTATCTATTAAACCGTTACCCTGCGAGCACCTATGCAAAGGATGTGGAACAGAGGCGAAAGGTCATGATACAGAAGATTATAGACAGAGAGATTTATGTGGGAGAATTCTATTACAGGACCTTTCAATACAACGCAGCGACTACAAGGTTTGAAACCTTTTTAAAAAAATACCCTGATGCCACTGGCACAGACAAGGCATTATACTACCTATCCCTCTCATACAGACAACTGGGTAATCAAAATAAAAGCGATTACTACATGGAACAGCTAAGGACAAGATACCCGGACAGCAGGTTTTTAAGATCAGGGATAAAAAGACAACGCAAAAGTCTTCAGATGGCACAACTGGATCTACCCACCTATACCACAGATTTTAAGAGAACAAGGACCGATATAAACCTTAAAGCAGATATGGTTGTAGCACAGAAAACAGCATCAGTCGATGAAAAGATCGGTTTTTTCGATAAAAAGCAGCCTGTTGATATTGTGTCAGATACCATGGAGGGTCTTGAAAAGGAAAAATATATAATCTTTAAGGGCAATGTGGTGGCAAGGCAGGGTGACCTCTATATATTCTGTGATTCCATAGATGCATATATGGATGAGGCTACAAATGAGATAGAGAGGGCCCATGCAAAGGGTAATGTAAAGATAGTCAAAAAAGACCGCACATCAACATGTTCCGAAGCGATCTTTGACAATAAAAAAGGGGAGATTACCCTTAAAGGCAATGTAACAGTCTATTCTGGCCAGGATAAACTAACAGGCGATGTAATCAGATATTTCCTCAATGAAGACAGGGTAGTAGTAGAAGGGGAAAAGGATAAAAAGGCAAGGATCAAGGTAACCCCTAAATGAGACCCTCGTATCTCAATAACCAGACCACAAAAAATAGACTATAAACTATAGACTGAAGGATACAGACTTATAAAAAACAAATACCACCCCTCCTTTGTCATGGGGATATGATATAGTGTGATAGGCCTTAATCCATGGTCGATTTACGATTTATGGTTTTTAAGGGGGAGGTGGCCATAGCAAGACCTTCAGGTATCAATCAATCTTTAAAAACGGTATCTCCTGGTCCTTTATATAGACAAGGGCCTGACAGGCAGCTATAAGACCTTCATCATCCTTAACCGTTATATAATAAGAGGCAGTCTTTCTTGTTCTGTTTATCTCCTTTGACTCAGCCCTCAGCATAGCACCCTTTTTGGCAGGTTTCATGTAGGTTATATTCATATTGAGGGCCACAGAGACCCTGTCATGGCTGTTGGAGGATATCTCAAAGGCCTCGTCAATGAGAGAGAATAAAGCACCACCGTGGGTGTTGTTATAGATGTTATCCTTATCATCGGTGTATCTCATCTCGCACAGGGCATATCCCTCATCTACATCTAAAAGCCTTATCCCCAGAAGCCTTGCAAAAGGCTCCTCCTCTACTTTTTTAAAATACAACTCCTTCTTTTTCTGCTCCATGCTTATATGACCATTATAAGACCTTTTTAAGGAGGCCCTCTACAGCGCTTTTTGGCTGTGCACCTATAATCCTGTCTACAACCTCACCTTTATTAAAGAGTATAAGTGTTGGTATGCCCCTGATACCGTATTTGGCCGGTGTTGTAGGGTTTTCGTCTACATTGAGCTTTAATATCTTTACCTTACCTTCATACTGGCCTGCTATATCGTCAACCACAGGCCCCATAGCCTGACATGGCCCGCACCAGGACGCCCAGAAATCAACAAGGACTGGTATATCAGATTCCAGGACTGCACTGGTAAACTCACTATCACTTACTGGTTTTGCCTTGCTCATAACAACCTCCTGTTTGATTTAATAGTTCATTCCTTATTTTTAAGTATTTTTTCGGATTTTGTCAACCCAGTTGCTGTTGACATTTTATCCTACATTGTAAATAATAGCTAAATGGAGCAGAAAAATATATCCCAAATCCTTGAAGAGATAGGCACACTTCTGGAGATCAAGGGGGAAAACCCCTTTAAATCCAAGGCATATTATAATGCAGCCAGGACCATATCGGGTCTCGATGACCTTGATGGGATAATCAGGGAAAAAGGGCTGAGGAAGATAAAGGGTATAGGCGATGCCATAGCCAGTAAGATTGAGGAATATATATCTACAGGAAGGATCGAGTATCTTGAAAACCTGAGAAAAGAGATTCCCCCAAGGCTCATTGAGCTTCTCCAGATACCTAATCTCGGACCTAAAAAAATAAAGGTTCTCTATGATACACTGGGGATAACGAATATAGGCGAACTGGAGTATGCATGCAGGGAAAACAGGCTCATTACACTGCCCAGCTTCGGGGAAAAGACCCAGGAAAAGATTCTTAAAGGCATTGAATTTCTCAAAAAGCACAAGGATGAACATCTCCTGGGAGAGATATACCCCCAGGCAGAATCCATAAGAGAGAAATTCCTCAAGATAGTATCTCCATCAGATATGGAGATATGCGGTAGCATAAGAAGGAGAAAAGAGGTAGTCAAGGATATAGATATCCTTGTTACAGGGAAAGACCATGAATCTATTACAAATTTTTTCATAGCCCTCCCTGAGATAGAAGAGGTCTTATTAAAAGGCGATACAAAGACATCGTGCAGGCTGAAATCAGGGATAGAGGTAGATTTAAGGGTTGTAGAAAAGACCTCTTTTCCATATGCAGTTATGTATTTTACAGGCAGCAAGGAACATAATGTGCGACTGAGGGGCATATCAAAGGCAAAAGGATTCAAACTCAATGAATACGGTCTTTTTGAGGGAGAGCAACTCATAAGATGCATCTCTGAAGAGGAGATTTATAACATACTCGGGCTTCAATACATCCCACCTGAGTTGAGGGAGGATTATGGGGAGGTGGAGGCAGCTACAGAGGGCAGACTGCCTGAGCTTATAGAGATGGGGGACATAAAAGGCATATTTCACATCCATTCAGAGTTCAGCGACGGCATAGATTCCATAGAAAGGCTTGCTGATAGGGCAAAAAAGATGGGTATGTCCTATATAGGCATATCAGACCACAGCAAAAGTGCATACTACGCAGGCGGTCTGAAGACAGAAGATATATTAAGACAGTGGGATATGATTGATAGGCTCAACAGAAGGCGTCAAGATTTCCATATCTTTAAAGGGATAGAGAGCGATATACTCCCTGATGGCAGTCTCGATTATGATGAAGATATATTAAAAGGCTTTGATTTTGTCATTGCATCCGTCCATTCAGGCTTCAATATGAAACAGGAGGATATGGAGAAAAGGATAATAAGGGCCATTGAGAATCCATATACAACCATGCTCGGCCACCTAACAGGCAGACTTCTCCTTTCAAGGGATGGGTACCCGGTAGATGTAAAAAAGATTATAGAGGCATGTTCAGAAAAAGGTGTTGTTATCGAGCTTAATGCAAGCCCATACAGGCTTGACATAGACTGGCGATACCTCAAATACGCCAGGGAGAGGGGTGTCCTCATATCCATTAATCCTGATGCCCACTCAGCAGATGGGTTCTACGATATATTCTATGGGGTTGGCATAGCAAGGAAGGGCTGGCAGGAAAAGAAAGATATATTGAATGCAAGAGACTTAAATGGTATAAAAGATACTCTCAATAACCTGAAGAGAAAAAAAGGCATATAGTGGAAAAGGATATAGATTCCATACTAAAAAAGCTAAGAGAGATGCATGGAAAGGCAAGGATTGAACTTGTCTATTCTAATCCCCTTGAGCTAACAATAAGCACAATACTATCTGCCCAGTGCACAGACGAGAGGGTTAATAAACTTACCAAAACACTGTTCAAAAAATATAAAACCATTGATGATTATCTGAATATACCCGTGGAGGAACTGGAAGAGGATATAAAACCAACAGGTTTTTACAGAAACAAGGCAAAGGCGATAAAGAATGTGGTCAGGGAGATAAAGGAGAGGTTCAAAGGCCAGGTACCCGATGATATAGATACCTTTTCCACTATCAAGGGCATAGGCAGGAAGTCAGCAAACCTCATAGTAGGGGTTGCCTTTGGGAAGCCTGCCATAATAGTGGATACCCATGTAATAAGGCTTAGCAACAGGATAGGATTGACAAAAAATAAAGACCCTGAAAAGATAGAACAAGACTTAAGGCGTGATGTAGATGAAAAATACTATACTGAGCTTTCGCTTCTTTTGACACTCCATGGTCGATACATCTGCAAGGCAAAAAAGCCGGGGTGTGAAAACTGCCTTCTACAGAATGATTGTGATTACTACAGAGGAGGAAAAGATGGTCTTTGAAAAGGAAAGACTTAATGAATCAGAGATAAAGAGGCTTCAAGAATTATCAAGACTTGCAAAAGGCGATATTTTAACCATGACTACCCTTGCAGGTTCTGGTCATCCTGGCGGATCTATATCATCGCTGGATATATATCTTGTCCTTTTTTCATTTGCAGGGTTAAAAAATGAGCCAAAAGACAGGATTGTTATAAGCCATGGGCATACATCCCCCGGCGTATACTCTGCCCTTGCAAGGCTTGGATACCTCCCTGTAGATGAGGTAATAGCCTTTTTCAGAAAAGGGGGTAGCCCCTTTGAGGGCCATGTGGTAAAAGGCATACCCTTTATTGGCTGGTCTACAGGCAATCTTGGACAGGGTTTATCTGCAGGTTGTGGTTTTGCCTTGGAATCAAAGATTCACAAGAGGGATAACCATATCTATGTCCCCATGGGCGACGGGGAACAGCAAAAAGGTCAGATTGGAGAGGCAAGGAGGTTTGCAAGAAAATACAGACTTAAAAATATAACAGTGATAGTTGACTACAACCATCTCCAGATAAGCGGTAGCATTTACAATGTCATGCCCCAGAATATAGCAGAGAACTACCTCTCAGACGGATGGGATGTCCTTGAGATAAACGGACACGACTATAACGAGATATATCTGGCCTTAAAAAAGGCCAGAGAGGGCAATAACCCCACATGTATACTGGCAAGGACAGTCATGGGAAAAGGTATCCCCTTTATGGAGAATAAAGAGAAATACCATGGAAGCCCCCTGAATAATGATGAATATAAAGAGGCCATGTCTATCCTGGGCATAGAGAATAGACTGGATTTTTATAGAGAGATGAGAAAGGGGAGATGGACATGGTCTTTGAACAGCAGCGATAACAGAAACCCTTCTTTTGATACAGGGAAACCCAGGCAATACACTAAAGAAGACAAACTCGACAACAGAACAGCATTCGGTATTGCCCTTAAGGATATAGCAGATATAAATATACCCAGAGGCAGGCCTGTCTGCGTATTTGACTGTGACTTATCAGGCTCTGTAAAGACTGTTGATTTTGCAAAGTCACACCCGGATTATTTCTTCCAGGGTGGTATACAGGAACACAACACAGCCACCATAGCCGGGGCACTCTCTACTACTGATATACTCACTTTTTTTGCAGACTTCGGGGTATTCGGTATAGACGAGACATACAATCAGCAGAGATTAAATGACATAAATAAATCAAACCTGAAGCTCATCTTGACCCATGTGGGACTTGATGTAGGCCCTGACGGTAAGACTCATCAGTGTATAGATTATATAGGGCTTTCAAGGAGTCTATTTAACTTTAAGACTATAGTCCCATGCGACCCCAATCAGACAGACAGGGCAGTAAGGTATGTGGCAAGGACCAAAGGAAACTTTATAGTCGCTACAGGCAGAAACAGATGGCCTGTAATAACAAAGACAGATGGCAGCCCCTTTTTTGGAGATGACTATGTCTTTGAATATGGAAAGATGGACATAATGGCAGAAGGCAACAGTCTTGCCATTATTACATATGGGGGTATGCTTATCAGGGCACTGGAGATAAGGGAGAGGCTCATAAAAGCAGGGCTGGAGGCTACTATAGTAAATATGGCATCTGTAAATGAGGTGGATGAGGCTGTGATGAAAGTGCTATTATCCATACCAGTTATCATCACCTATGAGGACCATAATGTGAAAACAGGCATAGCACCTGTTATATCTGGCTATCTATTAAAAGAGGGTTATAGGGGTAGGTTTCAATCTTTTGGGGTTAAATACTATGGTGCATCCGGGGAGACAGAGGAGGCGTATACAATAGAAGGCCTTGATATAGATACAATGAATAAGAAAATTATGAATTTACTTATTTAAAATAATTTTATGGAAATTTAATTATTATGCAACAGCTATCTCTATTTGAACAAACTAAAGAAGATAAAAAATTATTTAATTTGAAAGATGCGAGTATATGGGCAACAAAATACGTTAATAAAAAAATTACAATTTCTAATATAGCATACTTAATTCAATATGGACGGATTAAAAAATATGAAAACAATGGTAATTCCTTAGTTGATTTGGATGAACTAAAAAATTATTATGATTCTTTTTCAAAAGAAACAAAATGGAAGGAAATATTAGGAGAAGATATCAATTGGCATCTTTCTTTTTCAAATTATTCTGAAAAAGAAAGAACAAAACATGTGCATAGGTTACATCCTTATAAAGGTAAATTCATACCACAATTGGTTGAATATTTTCTCGATAATCATATTGATGAATTCAAAAAAGAAATTTATTTTAATAAAGGCGATATAGTATTAGATCCTTTCTGTGGAAGTGGAACAACATTAGTACAAGCAAATGAATTAGGAATTCACGCTATCGGAATAGATATTTCTTCCTTCAATGTCCTAATTTCTGAAGTAAAAGTTGAAAAGCATGATTTAATTCTTGTTGGAGATGCATTACATAGGCTAACATTAAAATTAAAAGAATTTCAAAAAGACAAAAAAAATATTATTTTTGAAGAGCATCTGCTTGAAGAACTTGCAAAATTCAACAATAAATACTTTCCATCACCAGAGTATAAAAGAAAGGTCGCTAAAGGAATAATCAAAGAAGATGAATATGCAAAAGATAAAGAAACAGAATTTCTTCCTATTTATAAAGAGTTGATTCAAAAATATCAAATCAAAGTATTACAGGATAAAAATGAAACCTTTTTAGATAAATGGTTTATAGACCCCGTTAGGAAAGAGATAAATTTTATAACAGAAGAAATAAAATTAATAAGTGACCCAGCCGTAAGGAAAGTCTTGACTATTATTTTAAGTAGAACTGCTCGTTCTTGTAGAGCAACAACCCACGCAGATTTAGCTACTCTAAAGGAACCAGTTACTAATACTTACTATTGTAAAAAGCATGGGAAAATATGTAAACCAATATTTTCGATTTCAAAGTGGTGGGATTTTTATACAAAGGACACTTTAAATAGACTCAAAGCGTTTGAAAAGTTAAGAACTAATACTTTTCAAATTTGTTTAACAGGGGATTCAAGAACTATAGATATTTATGAAGAAGTAAAAAAGAGAAATATAGAATTCGCAGAAATATTAAAAAATAACAAAATAAGAGGAATATTTTCTAGTCCACCGTATGTTGGACTTATTGATTATCATGAACAACATGCATATGCTTATGAAATATTTAAAGTCGAACGGAGAGATGATTTTGAAATAGGGCCTTTATCTAAGGGACAAGGCGAAGGGCAAAGAAAATCCTATATCGATGGAATAGCAGAAGTTCTTTTAAATTGCAAAAGATATCTTCAAAAAAATTATGATGTATTTTTAGTGGCAAACGATAAATTTAATCTTTACCCAAAGATTGCAGAAATAGCTGGAATGAAAATTGTCAATAAATTCAAGAGACCTGTCCTTAACAGAGTTGAGAAAGATAGAGATAATCCATATACAGAAACAATATTTCACTTAAAGGAAAAATAGAATGTGTCAATACTTTGATATTAAAATAGGTAATAATTAATGTTATACTTTTTTGGTTGAAAGTTGAGATGTGGCTCCCCGTGACAGAAAGAGATAAAATAAATTTTTCGAGTCGATATTTTATTCAAGAAGGTGTGAAATATGGACAATCTATATAAAAAAATGAACGATGCATTAAAACATTTACAAGCTTTCCATGATGTTTTTAAGGTTGAAAAGAATTTTACAGAAACAGAAATAAATGATTACAAGATTTATAAGTATAATTTGGATAAGATAACTAAAATCATAGAAGATTTAGATTTTGATTCTCAATTATACTCTCAAAAAGGTCGCCAGATGATTTTAGCTGACCTTTTTGAATACATTTTATTAGGAAGAGGGTACTACTCGATACAAACCAAAGATGATAAGGAAAATTTTGTTAGGTTAATACTTTACTTTGTGAATTTATTGATGAGTTATGAAACACTAACTGTTTCTGATAATTTAAGGGAAAAAGTTTTGGAAAAACTAAAAAAAGAGATACCAGAAATTACATTGGAAGAGAAGTTTCCTGAATTAAAGGGATTTAAAGGTAAAATTGGACTTAAGGAAGGAGAATCCGAAGCACCTAAAGAACTTAATAAATATTTTGATTCTTTGCTCCCAAAAACAGCGGGGGGATTATGGCATGAGTTATTAGTCTATGTATTTCTTCTCAGAAGCAATGTAGGATATATTATACCGTTATTGCTCTCACAACGTCTTCTAGGATTTAAAAGAAATATTATTCCACCAGATTTTCTGATTATAACATACGATAAAAATCTCTATGGTGTTGAAGTCGGAACTAAAAAGGAAATCCAATCTGGGGCATTTTCTTTACAAACTACTATCCCTACAGCAACAATAGATACAATAAATTCAAGAACATCTGATAGATGTCCTATATGTGAAAGATGGATTCCATTTTGCGAATTTGTAATAGATAACTATTCTAACTTTAGTAATGAAATAAAAAAAACTGAAATTAGATGTCTTGAAGACTGTAATATCCATGAAAAAGATGATATTGCTGCAGGGAAATGCCCTTATACGAAGTACTCTAGGAAAAAAGTCCAAACATTACTACACACACATCACGGTTATGCGAATGGATTGCACTACCATTATAGATGCGTGCTAGAAAATGTGGATCAAAAAGTCAAAAAAGAAGAAATAGTGGCTGCGAAAGATAAAATTGCTTTAAAAACTCATTATCCATATTATTCTGGCCTTGAAGAATTGATGAAGAAAATGGAATAGTTATGGCTTTATTATAAATTAAAAACAGTAAAAGTTGATTTATTTGTTGAAGATAATAATGGAGGCATTTATTTGTTTGACTTGAAGACAGTAAAGCCAAATTTAAGTAATTTCAAAGATTTTAAAAGGACACTATTAGAGTGGATAGCGATTTATTTATATAAACACCCTGATGCAAATGTCCATTCATATTTAGCCATTCCTTATAACCCCTATGAACCAAAACCTTACGAAAGATGGACATTAAAAGGTATGTTAGATTTAGATAATGAGTTAAAAGTTGGTGAAGAATTTTGGAATTTTTTAGCTGGTAAGGGTGCATATCAAGAATTATTGAATTGTTTTGAAAGGGTTGGGATAGAATTGAGGCCCGAGATAGACGAATATTTTTCAAAATTTGAATAAAAATCGGTTCTGGTATGGAGGTCCTATGGAAGACATAAAAGGGATGTATAAAAAGGTTGTGAAAGACAGGTTTCCCGATACAATAAAGATTGACATGGGGGGTCAAATACTCATTTACAAAAAAAAGGTATGGAGCATATATGACGCTGATGAGGGGTGTAATGTGGAGAGGGGGTTAAGATACGGAGAGAACCCTGACCAGCCTGCTGCCATGTATGAATTAATAAACGGCAATATAACGCTTGGCGATGTGAGGTTCTTTGATTTCAAAGAGGGGTTGACAAGCAGGATTACAGAAAATGATATGTTACAGGTGGGAAAGCATCCTGGTAAGATAAACTTAACTGATGTGGACAATGCCCTGAACATACTTAAATACCTCGATAAAAAGCCTGCATGCGCCATTATGAAACACAACAATCCATCAGGGGTTGCATACGGCTCAACAAGTGCAGAGGCTTTCATAAAGGCATTTTCCTGTGACCGCATTGCTGCCTTCGGGGGATGTGTTGTATTTACCAGGACACTGGATGAAGCTACAGCAAAAGAGATGGTCCCTTACTATTTCGAGGTTGTATGTGCGCCTGAATTTGAAGGCAGGGCAATAGATGTCCTTAAAAAGTGGAAAAACTTAAGACTCCTCAAGATAGAGGGGATAAACAGGTTAAGGGATTTTAGATATGCAAGGCACATAGATATAAAATCCCTTATGGACGGTGGTATAATACTCCAGGAATCCCAGCCCTTCAGGATAAAATCCAAAGAAGATCTAAAGCCTGCAGAGGCAGTTTATAAAGGTGAGACCTATAGAATAAAAAGGTTACCTACTGAAAAAGAATACGAGGATATGCTTTTCGGCTGGTATGTAGAGTCAGGGGTAAGCTCCAACTCAGCCTTATTTGTCAAGGATGAGGCCACGGTTGCCATAGGCACAGGGGAACAGGATAGGGTAGGTGTCGTGGAGATTGCCATATTCAAGGCATATAAAAAATTCACAGACCTTGAGATATTCAAGAAATACGGTGTCCCATATGCAGTATTCAAGCTTGAGGCAGAAAAGGGTAAAAGAAACATAGAAGACTTAAAAGCAATCGAAGAATATACAAGGCAGCAGAAGGCAGGTCTTATTGGTTCGGTTGTGGTATCCGATGGATTTTTCCCGTTCAGGGACGGTGTTGATGCTGCCATAAAAGAAGGTGCCACAGCAGTTATCCAACCCGGGGGCTCAGAGCGTGACTACGAGGTCATAGAGGCCTGCAATGAATCCAATGTGACCATGGTCTTTACAGGACAGAGGTTATTTAAACATTGAGGCCTTTAAAAAACCTCAAGTCTATGTATGGTTTTTAGCCTATAGACTACAGCCTGCGTTTTTTTCTGCATAAAAAAGGACGGTTGGATAACCGTCCTTTTTTGTATTATTAATTTCAAGTTCAGTTTAAGATTTTTTAGGTGGCCTTAAAAGAATCATTGCTATTATTATACCGAGTATAGCCATGCCTGCAGTGGGGTAGAATGAAATGGTATAGCTTCCAAATGCATCTTTGGCACTACCTGATATTATACCACCTATGATTGCGCCGAGACCGTAGGCGCTGAAAACAACACCATATTTCTGGGCATAGCCTTCAAGTCCAAAGAAGCTTGCTGTAGCAGCAGGGCCTATTGCAAGCCATCCACCAAGACACAGCCAGAAACCGCAGAATGCCACTGCATAAAGCCCTACCGAACCCTTACCTGCTGCAAGCATCATGGCAGATGCAACGAATATTATTATAAATGAAATGACCGCAGACCACCTTGGCGTTATCTTATCTGTTAATGCACCGAAGATGGGTCTTCCTATGCCATTGAATATAGCAAAGACCATAACGAGTGTCGCTGCTGTAGATACATCGAGCCCAATTACCTCACGGCCCACTGCTGCAGAGATACCTATTGCCATAAGTCCTGCTGTAGCACCGAGGATATAGCACAACCACAGACCATAAAAACTCGATGTCTTGAGCATCATTCCAGTGGTTAATGATTTTCCACCAGCTGCTGTTGACGGAGGTGTCCAGCCTTTTGGTTTATAACCTGCAGGGGGGAATTTCATGGGCATGGAAAGCATAACAGTAACTATTAAGAATGCAATGCCCATAATACCGAATGCAGCAAGGGGTCCATATTTCAGTATAAGTGTTTTTGCAACGGGTGCTGTGACAAAGGCAGAGGCACCAAAACCAAGCAGGGCAAGTCCAACAGCAAGCCCTTTTTTGTCGGGGAACCATTTTGTTGCAACAGAAACAGGACCACCATACACAATACCAACTCCAGCACCACCTATCACGCCATATGTAATGACAACCATGGTAATATTAGAGGCAAAGTATGTCAGCATCCATCCAATACCAACCACAATGCCCCCTATCATCATAACCTTTCTCGGCCCGTATTTATCTATAAATCTGCCTGCAAAGAAAGTAAAAAGGGCAAACATGGCAAGGAAGATCATATAAGGCAGACCTCCCTGGGTTGCCCCTATCTTAAAAAGCTCTTCCAGGGGTTTCTTGAATACGCTGTAGGCATAGACAGCACCGAGACACATGTTCACAATCAAACCCAGAAAAACAAATACCCACCTGCCTGCTTCAGCAGACATACCAAATACTTTTGTATCATTTGACATCTGGCTTACCTCCTTTAGCTTTTCTTTAGCTTTTAGCTTTAAAGTTAAATTCAATAAGACTGCTAAATTTTCCTAAATTTAGATTGATTGTGAAAATTATTATATATCCCTCATGTTGTCAAGATTTTTCTATTCAAAAGATGCGGTTTCAATTTAAATTTTTTCAAATGTCCTGATTTGGATAAAACATGGTCTGAGATTCAAAAATCTCTTGACATAAAACAGCAAAATCGTTTAATATACCGAAGTTTTTCGCCGATAGAGTTGGCTTATAACATATCCCTTTAAAATTGTAGGGGATTATTTTTTTTGGAGGTATTTAATGCCTACTATTAACCAATTGGTCAGGCAGGGGAGAGAGATTGTCAAAAAGAAGAGTTCCTCACCGGCCCTTACAAATTGTCCTCAAAAAAGAGGGGTCTGTGTGAGGGTGTATACAACTACACCGAAGAAACCAAACTCAGCTTTACGTAAGGTTGCCCGTGTGAGATTGACAAACGGGATAGAGGTTACAACATATGTCCCTGGCATTGGTCATAATCTGCAGGAACACTCTGTAGTTTTAATAAGGGGCGGCAGGGTAAAAGACCTGCCCGGTGTCAGATACCACATAATCAGGGGCTCCCTCGATGCCAGCGGAGTAGCAAACAGGAAGAAGAGCAGGTCAAAATACGGTGCAAAGAGACCGAAACAGTAAGGAGTATTAAGGATGCTGAGAAAAGGACATATATCAAAGAGAGAAAAACTTCCTGATTCAAAATACAACGACCTACTGGTTTCTCGTTTGATAAATTGTATTATGTGGGATGGAAAAAAGAGCATAGCAAGGAAGATAGTGTATGGTGCCTTTGATCTTATAGAAAGCAGGCAAAAAGAAGACCCCCTAAAGGTCTTTCACAAGGCTATGGATAATATAAAACCTGAACTTGAGGTTAAGGCAAGAAGGGTTGGCGGTGCAACATATCAGGTTCCTGTAGAAGTGAGGCTGAACAGAAAGTTATCACTCTCCATAAGGTGGCTCATAAGATATTCAAGGGAGAGGTCAGAAAAGACCATGATAGAAAGGCTTGCCGGCGAGATACTTGACGCCTATAATAACAAAGGCGGTGCAGTTAAAAAGAGAGAGGATACCCATAAGATGGCCGAGGCAAACAAGGCCTTTGCCCATTACAGGTGGTAATAACAGGATGAATAAAAGCATTAGAAATGTAGGGATAATGGCTCATATAGATGCAGGCAAGACAACTGCCACTGAGCGGATTCTTTTTTATACAGGCGTCAATAACAGGATTGGTGAGGTAGATGACGGCGCTGCAACAATGGACTGGATGGAAGAGGAGAAAGAAAGGGGCATAACCATTACTGCTGCCGCTACAACCTGTTTCTGGAGAGACCACAGGATAAATATCATAGATACCCCGGGACACATAGATTTTACCCTTGAGGTGGGAAGGTCGTTGAGGGTTTTGGACGGTGCTGTTGCACTATTCTCTGCTGTTGAAGGAGTTGAGCCACAGTCAGAGACAGTATGGAGACAGGCAGATAGATATAATGTCCCGAGAATAGCATTTGTAAACAAGATGGACAGACCTGGGGCAGATTTCTTTAGATGCGTTGAGATGATGGAGGAGATGTTAAAGGCAAACCCATTGATGCTCCAGATACCTGTAAAAAACGGGGATGATTTTATAGGTTTTGTGGATGTGATAAAAGGCGAGACAGTCATATACGATAAAGACAGGCTTGGCGTTACATATTCTGTGGTAAATGAAATCCCCGATGGACTAAAAGAAAGATATAATCAGGCGAGAGAGGTCATGCTTGAAAAGCTCTCAGAGATTGATGATGGTCTTATGGAGAGCTATCTTGAGGGCCTATGTATAGATGAAGATGAGATTAAATCTGTCATAAGAAAGGGGACACTGGAAGGCAAGATAATCCCTGTATTGTGTGGTTCTGCATTCAAAAACAAGGGAATACAGGCCCTCCTTGATGCATTGGTAGATTACCTCCCTTCACCGGCTGATATATCCCCTTATAAATTCTGGACATCTGACGGAAATGAAGGTTTCCTGAAAGGCACTAAAGACGAGCCCTTCAGTGGACTTGTGTTTAAGATTATGAATGACCCATTTGTGGGTCACCTAAGCTATATAAGGATTTATTCTGGTTCATTAAATACAGGTGATTCTGTATTGAACAGCTCAAAGGATAAGACAGAGAGGATTGGAAGGGTTCTGAGGCTCCATGCAAACAAAAGGGAAGAGATAAGGCATGTAGAATCCGGTGATATATGTGCTGTTGTGGGATTGAAGGGCGTAACAACAGGGGATACCCTTTGTCAGGTGGGACAGGATATCCTATATGAAAACATAGAGGTCCCCCAGCCTGTCCTTTCATGTGCTATAGCCCCGAAAAAGAAAGACGACCTGAAAAAGATGTGGCTTGTATTTAACAGGTATACTGTTGAAGACCCTTCTTTGAACGTCAGGCTCGATAGTGAGACAGGTGAAGTAATATTATCGGGCATGGGAGAACTCCATCTTGATATAGTTATGAACAGGGCAAAAAGAGAACACAATCTGGAGATGATCTCTTCTCCTCCTCAGGTTGCCTACAGAGAGACAATAACAAAAAGCTCCCAGGCAGTGGGAAAATACATAAAACAGTCTGGTGGCAAGGGTCAATACGGCCATGTGGTAATAAATATAACACCCACAGAAGGCACGGGATTTATATTTGAGAACAAGATAATAGGCGGTGCAATACCAAAGGAATACATATCCAGTGTGGAGGCAGGGATAAGGGAGGCCCTTGAAAAGGGTGTTGTCCTTGGATACCCGGTAATAGACATAAAGGTTGAACTCCTTGATGGCTCATACCATGAGGTAGATTCATCAGAACTCGCCTTTAAGCTTGCAGGGTCTATTGCTGTTAAAGAGGGCATTAAAAAATCTAACCCTATACTCCTTGAGCCTGTTATGAAGGTAGACGTTAACACCCCCAATGAATTTTTAGGTTCAGTGGTAGGGGACCTTTCCTCAAGAAGGGGCAAGATCGCTGAAATAGGGGATAGAAACGGATACAAATCCATCACTGCATATGTTCCCCTTGAAGAGATGTTCGGGTATACTACAAATATACGTTCAATAACCCAGGGAAGGGGAAACCACACAATGGAGTTTTTCCATTATGCCCCTGTTCCACAGAATATTTTTGAAAATATAATAAAAGATAGAGAAAAAATACAAACGGAGGTCCTCTATGGCTAAGAAAAAGTTTGAAAGAACCAAACCCCATGTGAACATAGGCACCATAGGACATATAGACCATGGTAAGACAACACTGACCAGTGCAATTACCAGGTGTCTTGCCAACAAGGGTATGGCA
>JAKPCK010000009.1 GCA_029553295.1 Deltaproteobacteria bacterium
ATAAGAAGAAAGAAAACACCGGTTCTCTTAAATCCTCACCCTTACCCTATCCCATGATTACGCAACCAACCAGCAATAGGAAGTGCAGGCCAAAACTTTGAAGGTGAATCGGCTTTTAAAATTTAAAAACGGAGATTATGATAAGGTAAGAATGTTAATCGAAAATGCAACAAGGCTAACTTCTTTTAGAGAAAAGGTAAACCGTTTCATATCTTGGCAAGCCAGGTTCAAAAAGGCCATATTATTGAAAGGCTATACAGCCAACGAAAAAAGATATAATGGCGCATTTTACTGTTATATTATTGAAGGAAAAATATCAGGCCCTTGATGTTGACATAAAATAAGGGGCTATTGTAAGGTATGTGGAATCGAAAGAAAAAAAGGCATAGCTCACATAGGGTTAAAAGAGCGTTTATTAAAGAGCCTTAAGGAGGATTAGATTATACTAATGAATAATTTTAAGGGGAGGCAGATGAATAGATACGCTTCTTTGAAAATCTGGGCTGTAACATTTATTTTTTCGATGCTTTTAGTGCTGCCTGGATATGCAGGAGAACAAAAACCTAAAGAGTCGCAGAAGATTTCAAGGGGTTATCTCAGTATAGAGGAACTGCCTGATACAAGGCTTATCCCACCCCCACCCTCGCCTGGCTCCACTGGATTTGCCCATGACGAGGAGATAAGCAAAAAAACCCTTAGATTACAGGGCACACCCCGATTTAAGCTTGCTGCAAAAGATGCGGATCTGTCGTTTCCCAATGCGGCAGATGTATTCTCCTGTGCAGCAGACGCACCTATTACAGAGAAGGACACCCCGAGGCTTTATAAACTCATGCAGAGGATACTTATAGATGCAGGTAATATCTCTGAGATGGCGAAAAAACGCTACTGGCGAGACAGACCCTTTCTTGTAAACAGGCAACCTATATGCACCCCGCAATATGAAAAAAATATAAAAAATAGCAGTTCATACCCTTCAGGCCATACGGCAATAGGATGGGCATGGGCCCTTGTCTTAACAGAGGTTGCCCCTGATAGAGCAGATGCCATCATTGCAAGGGGAAGGGCCTTTGGAGAAAGCCGTATTGTCTGCAATGTCCACTGGTATAGCGATGTAATGGAAGGGTTTTTACTGGGTGCAGCACTTGTCGCAAGGCTTCATGCCAATAGCGAATTCCGTTCTGATTTAGATGCAGCAAGGCTCGAGATTTCAAATATTCGGTCAAAAGGCATAAGGCTTACAAAGGACTGCAAAAAAGAGGCCGATGCCCTGAGATATTGAGGTCAAGACATCTGCAAAATCTTGTAAAGAACTGGATATGTATCCATTTGTAGGTGTGCCAGATATAGACTAAAGGCTTATAAAAAACAAAAACCATCCTGTCTCAGCAAAAGTGTTGCCCCTTGATTAGACCAAGGGTAAAAATCCATAATAACTTATATTCCTTAGGCATTTTATATCTTTGATATAACCTTGCCGGTCTTTCTCAGTTTTTTTGGGAGTTTTCTTGGATTACCCTTTTTTTCTGCCTTCGGGGTGTCTTCAAGGTCTTCTTCTTTAAGGTCTATCCCCATGATGAGCTCTTCAAATCTTATCGGTGTTATAAAGGCAACCCCGTGGCTTTTTGCCTCATCGAGTATGGCCCTGTCTGATGTAACAACTATGAGACCTGAAGGCTTTTTTCTTATCCACTCTATCATAACATCGTCTGCTGTCTCATTCTCCCTTGTATACACCACATCTATGCCCTTATAGTTTTCCCTCTGTCTTGTAAGGGAATAACCCCTGTATGCATCGAATACCACCGTAATCTTGTTGG
The DNA here is from genome assembly GCA_029553295.1 of Deltaproteobacteria bacterium. Lineage (GTDB taxonomy): Bacteria > Desulfobacterota > Syntrophorhabdia > Syntrophorhabdales > Syntrophorhabdaceae > DTOV01. Next base: position 1,821 of record JAKPCK010000009.1, read on the forward strand.
GCTTTTGTTTTTTATATAACACGAGCCTGTCGAGGAGTGATTTTCTCTGGAGCTCGAGATTAGCCATATTTTTTGTGCCGGGATACCCAATCCTGTTTATATAGTTGTATCCATCTATGACAATATGGGGCATGGCTTTTTAGACTTTTTAGTAAGTTTCTTCAAGACCTTAAAACCTGTCTCATGGGATCTTGAAAATCGAGCACGACCTTGATTTATATGACTGTAAGCCTTTGCAGAGGTCTTGGCTATATATAGGTCAGCCAGCTTTTATACTCTTCGTGTTTACCCCTTGCAACATCAAAGAATTTTTTCTGTATGGCAAGGGCAACAGGCCCTGGTTTGCCTTCCCCTATACGCCTGCCGTCCACCTCACGGACAGGTGTTACCTCTGCTGCAGTCCCTGTAAAAAATACCTCATCGGCTATATAGAGTTCATCCCTTGTGAAACGTTCTTCCTTTACCTCGTAGCCCATATCTGAGGCTATCTTCATAACAGCAGACCTTGTAATACCCGGCAGTATGGATGTGAGGGGGGTTGTCTTTATCTTGCCTTTACGGACTATAAAGACATTCTCACCGCTTGCCTCGGATATATATCCCTCTGTATCCAGCATGATGGCCTCATCATAACCTGCTGCGATAGCCTCTTTTTTGGCGAGTATGGAGTTTACATAATGACCGCATATCTTGCCTTTGGTCATACAGGAATCCACATGGTGTCTCAAAAATGATGAGACCTTTGCCCTTATTCCGTTTGCAAGGCCTTCGTCGCCCAGATAGGCACCCCATACCCAGCTTATTATAGCCAGCCTTACCTGAAATTCCTTCACATAGAGACCGAGCTGTCCATCACCCATAAATGCAATGGGCCTTATATAGCACTCCTTAAATCCATTGACCTTGACTATCTCTTTGCAGATATCTTTAACCTCACTTTTCTTGTAAGGTATATCGAGTTGAACAATATGGGCAGAGTCATAGAGCCTATCTATATGTTCATCCAGCATAAATATAGCGCTTTTACCATCATGACAGTGGTAACACCTGATACCCTCAAACACCCCGACACCGTAATGGAGGGTATGGGTGCATACATGGACATTTGCATCGTCCCAATCAATAAATTTTCCATCCAACCAGATTTTATCTGCTCTCATCTTATGCTGCTCCTTTTTTAAGATATTCTTTTAAAACCCTGTCTAAGACCCCATTTATAAAGTTTTTTGAATCCTCACTGCCGTATTTTTTTCCCAGTTCAATAGCCTCATTTATAGCCACCTTTGGGGGGCAGTCAACAGAGAAGATCATCTCAAATATCCCTATCCTCAAGATATTCCTGTCCACATATGTTATCCTGTTGAGATTCCAGTTTTCGCATGAGTTGTCGATGTATCGGTCTATTGTATCCATCTCACTTTTTATACCTGAGAGGATGTATTTTGCATACTCAACTATATCTTTTTGATGGGGAAATAGCTCACAGTATCGTGCCAATGCCCTCTCCGGGTCATCACCGCCTGTCTCCATCTGGTATAACATCTTTAATGCTAACTCTCTTGACTTCCTTCTTCGCACAGCCTGTTTTCCTTTATAAGATTAACAATCTCTATGATGGAGACTGCTGCATCGTATCCCTTATTTCCTGATTTTGTCCCTGCCCGCTCTATAGCCTGCTCTATATTGTCACTTGTTATGATACCGAATGCAATGGGCTTTTCATATTCCAGGGATACCTGGGCAATACCCTTTGTCACCTCATTGGCCACATAATGGAAATGGGGTGTAGCACCCTTTATAACAGCACCCAGGCATATAACACCATCTACACCTTTCTTTTTTGCCAGAAGTTTTGCTATCAATGGTATCTCAAATGCACCGGGGACCTTATATATATCAATCTGACTGTCCTCTGCCCCATGTCTTTTTAATGCGTCAAGGGCGCCCTCCAAGAGCCTCTCTGTTATAAAACTGTTGAACCTGCTTATAACAATTGCGAATCTAAAACCCTTTGCACTCAATTTTCCTTCGTGAATCATGTCTTCTCCTTATATGTTGTTGAGGATATGACCGAGCTTCTTCTGTTTTGTCTTCAGGTATGCAATATTATCCTTTGTAGGGGAAATCTCAAGGGGGACCCTCTCTACCACAGTGAGGCCATATCCCTCAAGCCCTTTTATCTTCCTCGGGTTGTTTGTAATAAGCCTCATCTTCCTCACGCCCAGGTCATTCAATATCTGGGCACCTATGCCATAATCCCTCAAATCAGGGGAGAAACCGAGGGCTATATTTGCCTCCACTGTATCATGTCCTTTATCCTGGAGGTTGTATGCCTTAATCTTGTTTAAGAGCCCTATACCCCTGCCCTCCTGTCTCATATATAAAAGCACACCTTTTTGTTCCTTGCCTATCATGGTAAGGGCAGTGTGCAATTGGTCACCGCAGTCACACCTCATAGACCCGAGGACATCCCCTGTAAAACACTCTGAGTGGACCCTCACAAGTATACTCTCGTCCGGTGATATCTCACCTTTCACGAGGGCAAGATGGGTCTTATTATCTATGTCGTTTTCGTATCCTATGAGTCTGAATTCACCACCGTATTTTGTGGGCAGCCTTGTCTCTGCCACCCTCCTTACGAGTTTTTCATTTTTTGTCTTGTATTGTATGAGGTCGGCTATGGAGACTATCTTGAGTTTATATTTTTTTGCAAACTCCTCGAGGTCAGGCAGCCTTGCCATAGTGCCGTCTTCCTTCATTATCTCACATATAACACCTGCTGGTTTCAATCCTGCGAGCCTTGCCAGGTCCACAGAAGCCTCTGTATGTCCTACACGAACAAGGACACCACCTTTACGGGCCATAAGCGGAAATATATGTCCTGGTCTTGCAAGGTCATCCGCTGTTGAGTTGTCGTCTATGGCAACCTGTATTGTCCTTGCCCTGTCATGGGCAGAGATACCTGTTGTTACACCCTCTTTTGCCTCTATGGATACAGTAAAGGCTGTATTATAGGGTGATGTGTTGTCCTGAACCATGAGCGGCAGCTCCAGCTCTCTGACCCTCTCTTCGGTAAGGGAGAGGCATATTAGCCCGCAGGCATTCCTTGCCATAAAATTGATTGCCTCAGGTGTCACCTTCTCTGCGGCAATCATGAGGTCGCCTTCATTCTCCCTGTCCTCATCATCGACAATGATTACCATCTTTCCCTGTCTTACATCATCGATGACATCCTCTATCCTTGAAATAGCCATGATTTAAACCCCTTTAATGTAGCCGTGTTTGTAAAGGAAATCCATATCGATCCCTTTTTTCTCTGATTTCTCTAAAAAGCTATCCACATACTTTCCTATTATATCTGTCTCAATATTTACGCTGCTTCCAACCTCTTTTTCCCCTATTGTGGTTCTCATGGAGGTATAAGGGATTATATTAACTGTAAAAATATTATCATCCTTGCTATTCACTGTCAAGCTAATGCCGTCTATGGATACAGAACCCTTCTTTACTATAAATCTCGATATGTCCTCTGGCACCTCTATACTCAGCCTTACAGAATCACCGGAAGGCTCTTTCCTTCTTATTGTCCCTATACAGTCTACGTGACCTGTTACAAAGTGGCCACCGAACCGAGCGCCTGCACCCATTGCCCTCTCCAGGTTTACCCTATCTCCCACAGACTTTTTACCCAGAGTCGTGACATTTATGGTCTCATATGATGCATCGGCATAGAAGTTGATGCCTGAGAGCCTTGTCACTGTAAGGCATACCCCATCTACGCAGATGCTGTCGCCCTCTTTTACATCCTCTTTTAACAGCCTTGTCTTTATAGAGAACTCCCATCTCCCGCCTGTTTTGTTGATGGCTGTTATCTCGCCTATATCCTCAATAATCCCTGTGAACATACCCCTCCAGACAGATATCTTCTTTGAATCTCTTTAACCCTGTTATCTTCAGTCTGTAGGCATCCCTTAGAAAGTCTATACCTTTGCCGCCTATGAGATTTAATGCATTTTTACCGCCTATAAATATAGGGGCATAGAAAAGTACGAATTTATCTATAAACCCTTCTTTGAGCATGCCACTGTTAACCTCGCCCCCTCCCTCTACAAGAACACTCATAAGTTCTCTCCTGTAGAGCTCCTCGCATACAAACCTAAGTGATACCCTGCCACCCTCATCCTTTGGTGACCTGATAACCTCTATATTGAATGACCTAAGCCTTGCCTCTTTATCCTGTCTCGAATCATCAGAGGTAAATATAATGGTCTTGTATTTATCAGATGTCTTCACCAGGTCGCTTGCAAGGGGGAGCCTTAGCTTTGAGTCAAGGACTATACGTGTTGGATATTTTTTTACCTTTACCATTCGAGGGATAAGCATGGGATTATCCGTTATTACCGTATTGATGCCCACCATAATGGCATCCACATTAGACCTCAGTCTATTGGTATACCTCCTGGATTCCTCATTGGATATCCACTTGGAATCACAGGTCTTTGTGGCAATCTTTCCATCTAAGCTTATGGCTGCCTTCATAATAAAAAAAGGCCTTGATTTTTCCATATTTACAATGAATGCCTCATTTAGCCTCTTTGCCTCTTCCTCAAGGACGCCTGTCTTGACTATTATACCTGCATCCCTTAGAAACTGGACGCCCTTGCCGCTGACCTGTGGATTTGGGTCAAACATGGCCATAACAACCTTTTTTATGCCTGCATTTTTTATTGCCTCTGTACATGGCGGTGTCCTGCCAAAGTGGACACAAGGCTCAAGGTTTACATAAAGGGTTGAGCCCCTTGCCTCCTCTTTTGCATCGTTTATGGCTACAACCTCTGCATGGGGTAGACCTGGCTTCTTGTGATAACCCCTGCCTACTATCCTGTTATCCTTAACAAGGACAGCCCCTACCATGGGGTTAGGTGATGTTGTCCCCTGGCCTTTTTTGGCCAGAGAGATGGCTAAACGCATATATTGTTCTTCACTCATGCCTGATCCTTTTTTATGAGAAGGTCTCTCAACTCCTCCATAAATTCGTTTATGTCCCTGAACTGCCTGTATACCGATGCAAACCTTACATAGGCAACCTCGTCGAGCTTCTTCAACTCATCCATGACCATCTCACCTATCTCTGACCCTTTTACCTCCCTTTCGCTCTTTTCGAAAAGGTTGTATTCAATCCTTGAAACAATCTTCTCAAGGGTTGTTATACTAATAGGCCTTTTCTCACATGCCTTTTTAAGTCCGTTCAAAATCTTTGACCTGTCAAATACCTCTCTCCTGCCGTCTTTTTTTATAACAAGCAAGAGACCTTCTTCAAGCCTTTCTGCTGTGGTAAAACGCTTTGAGCATTTAAGGCACTCACGCCGCCTCCTTATTGTATCCATCTCCTTGCTCATCCTTGAATCAAGGACCTTACTTTCTGTGTATCCGCAAAAAGGGCACTTCATATCTGATTTATCTTATTTAAAACAATCGTGGTCTCTTTTATCAGATCCAGGGTAAGTTCATCAGGGTATCCATCGAGATAGGTTATCTTTACAATGCCGGCATTTATAATCATCTTCATACATATGGAGCATGGCAGATGTGTGGAATAGAGTTCTGCACCATCTATGGAGACCCCGTGGAGGGCTGCCTGTATGATGGCATTCTGCTCAGCATGGAGCCCCCTGCAGAGTTCATGTCTCTCCCCTGATGCTATGTTCATCTTCTCTCTAAGGCACTCTCCGTCAAGACAGTGCCTTAGACCCCTTGGTGCACCATTGTATCCTGTGGATAGTATCCTTCTGCCCTTTACTATTAATGCCCCTACATTTCGCCTTCTGCAGGTAGACCTCTTTGAGACAATCTGCGCTATCTCCATGAAGTAGGAGTCCCAATCTGGACGTGCATTATTCATAGGTTATAAATACGGGAATAAAAAGGGAATCTCGAACATAAGCCCCTTACCTCTTCCCTTACCTGGTTCTGAACCCTTTCGTCTTCAGGATTTTTAAGGACCCTGTCAATAAGTTCGCATATAATCTCCATCTCTTTCTCTTTCATGCCCCTGGTTGTGATGGCGGGTGTCCCTATCCTGATACCGCTTGTTACCATAGGGCTCTTTGTGTCAAAGGGGATAAGGTTTTTATTAATCATTATACCGCTATTCTCCAGGGATTCCTGGGCAATCTTTCCGGTAATGCCCTTGTTTGTCAGGTCCACAAGAAAGAGATGGTTGTCTGTCCCCCCTGATACTATCCTGTAGTCCCTCTCCATCATTGATTTACACAGATGCCTTGCATTTAAGATAATCTGTTTTTGATATTCCTTAAATTCATCGCTCATGGCATTATTCAGGGCTACTGCCTTTGCAGCTATGACATGCATGAGTGGTCCACCCTGTATGCCAGGGAATACCGCTGAGTCTATGGCCTTTGCAAACTCCTTCTTGCAGAGTATGAGTCCGCCTCTGGGTCCCCTCAATGTCTTGTGGGTTGTTGTTGTTACAAAATGGGCATATTCAACAGGGCTTGGGTGGTATCCTGCTGCTACGAGCCCTGCAATGTGGGCAATATCTGCCATGAGGTATGCACCCACCTCATCGGCTATCTCCCTGAATCTCTTAAAATCAATAATCCTTGAATATGCACTTGCCCCTGTTATTATGAGCTTTGGTCTCTCCTTTATTGCTATAGACCTTATCTCATCATAATCGAGCATCTCGTCCTTTTCAGACACCTTGTAGCCCACTGTCCTGTAGAATTTGCCTGAAAAGCTGACCCTTGAGCCATGGGTAAGATGACCACCATGTGCAATATCCATACCGAGAATGGTATCCCCTATATTCAATACGGCAAAATACACAGCCATATTGGCAGAGGAACCAGAATGGGGCTGCACATTTGCATGCTCTGCATTGAATAGTTTTTTTGCCCTTTCTATGGCAATATCCTCTATCTCATCGAGAAACCGACACCCACTATAGTATCTCTTTGACGGATAACCCTCAGCATATTTATTGGTCAGGACACAGCCCTGTGTATCAAGGACATCCTCATCCACATAGTTTTCTGAGGCAATCATTATTAGGCTATACTCTTCCCTGTCAATCTCCTGCCTTATAAGGTTGTATACCTTACTGTCCTTTTCAGCCAGCTTCATTTTAATATCTTACCTTTCCTTTTAGTTATTTTAGATGCTCTTTCTCCCAGGCCTCTATCTTTTCTATCCTCTTTTTATGCCTACCACCTTCAAAAGATGTGGTAAGCCAGGTCTTCACTATCTCTTCTGCAAGACCTTTGCCTGTTACCCTGCCCCCGAGGACAAGGATGTTGGCATCAAGGTGTTTTCTGCTCTGTATGGCAGTATACAGGTCATATACAAGTGATGCCCTTATGCCCTTGACCTTATTTGCCACAATACCCATGCCTATACCTGTGCCGCAGACAAGTATACCCTTTTCTACCTTGCCTTCTGAGACAAGCCAGGCAACCTCAATACCAAAATCAGGGTAATCCACAGAGCCTAATCCATCTGTCCCCACATCCTCCACATTATGCCCCATCTGGACGAGGATATTTTTTATATAATCCTTGAGCTCAAATCCGGCATGGTCTGATCCTATAGCTATATTCAAGGCACATACCTCTTAAATATAAGGGTGCAGTTTGTCCCACCAAACCCAAAGGAATTAGATAGGGCAACATCAATATTGTGTTTCCTTGCCTGATTGGGCACATAATCAAGGTCACATTCCGGGTCTGGGTTTTCATAATTTATTGTAGGGGGGCAGATTTGATCTCTAATGGCAAGGGTCGTGAATATTGCCTCAACTGCCCCTGCTGCACCCAAAAGATGACCTGTCATAGATTTTGTCGAGCTTACCGGTATCTTATATGCCTTTTCTTTAAACACCTCTTTTATGGCTATGGTCTCTATATGGTCGTTTAAATCCGTTGAAGTCCCGTGGGCATTTATATAATCCACATCATCTGGCACCAGGTTTGCATCCCTCAGTGCCATCCTCATACACCTTATAAAGCCATCACCATCAGGACAGGGTGCGGTTATGTGGTATGCATCGCCGTTATACCCGTATCCTGCCAGCTCTGCGTATATCTTTGCGCCCCTGTTTATGGCATGTCCTAACTCCTCGAGTATGAGTATACCAGAGCCTTCTGCCACAACAAAACCATCCCTATCCCTGTCAAAGGGTCTGGAGGCCTTCTCCGGCTCGTTGTTTCTCCTGGATAGTGCCTTCATGGCATTAAATCCGCCTACAGTCAGGGGTGTCAGGTTCGCCTCTGTCCCGCCGGCAACCATAACATCAGCATCCCCGTATTGAATTATCCTTAAGGCATCACCTATACAATGGGCGCCTGTAGCACATGCAGTGACAATACACAGGTTAGGCCCTTTAATCCCGTGCTGCATGGCAATATGACCGGGTGCAAGGTTTGCAATGAGCATGGGTATAAAAAAAGGTGTTATCCTGCCTGGCCCTCTTTCTAAAAGGACACTGTGATATTTCTCAAGGGTCGGGAGACCCCCCAGCCCTGTTCCCACAACAACACCTACCCTCTCCCTGTCCTCCTTATCCATATCAAGACCAGAATCATTCATGGCTATCTTTGTAGCTGCAAGGCAGTAGTGGATAAAGAGGTCCATCTTTCTTAGCTCTTTGTGGGGGATATAGTCTTCCGGATTGAAGTTTTTTACCTCACCAGCTATCTTTGTTTCAAAATGGGTGGTGTCAAACCTTGTTATGTTTGCTATCCCTGACTTCCCATTGAGGATGTCCTGCCATACATTTTCTATGCCTACACCCACAGGCGTTACAAGACCAACTCCTGTTACAACTACCCTTCGTTTCAATTTGCCTACCTCTGTTTTTTATTTATTTGCAAGACGCTCTTCTATATACCTGATAGCATCACCTACTGTCTCCATCTTCTCTGCATCCTCATCAGGTATCTCTATACCGTATTCATCCTCAAGGGCCATAATAAGTTCTACGATGTCAAGGGAATCTGCACCCAGGTCATCTATAAACTTTGCCTCTGGCACCACCTCTGATTCCTTTGAATCAAGCTGTTTGATTATCATCTCCTTAACTTTTTCTGCAACTGTCATCGAAAACACCTCCTAAAATTTTATAAAAGTCTATAACTTTCTTTCTCAGCTACATATATAAACCACCATTGACATTTATCACCTCCCCTGTAATATAACCTCCATATTCTGAAAGCAGAAAATATACTACACGGGCAACGTCTATTGGTTCACCTAATCTCTTCAAGGGCACTGCCCTTAACATCTCTTCCCTTGTTTTATCGTCAAAGCTATCGGTCATCCTTGTCTTGATGAAACCAGGTGCAATGGCATTAGCCCTTATATTTCTCTCGCCATACTCCCTGGCAATACTCTTTGTAAACCCTATAATGCCTGCCTTACTGGCGGCATAGTTGGATTGGCCTGCATTCCCCATAACACCGGCTATGGACGATATGTTTACAATGCTGCCGCCATTTTTAAGCATATGCCTTATCACTGCCCTTGTGCAGTTGAAGACACTCTTCAGGTTGACCTTTATAACCCTATCCCACTCGTCCTCCTTCATCCTTATCAAGAGTTTGTCTGAGGTTATGCCGGCATTATTTACAAGGTTATCTATCTTTCCGAAAATCTTTATAGTATCTTCTACTGCAGCCTCAACCATCTTATAGTCAGAGACATCCACATTGAAGAACTCTGCCTTTATACCCTTTGAGCTTATCTCGTCTATGACCTCTTTGCCATCTAAAACATCGAATATGACAATATTTCCACCTTTTTCAGCAAGGAACAGTGCTATTGCCCTGCCTATACCGCTTGAGCCCCCTGTTACTATGGTTACAGTATCCTTCATGCAACAATACCCCTTATAGCATCTATATCTTCTATCTCTTCTATGTTATAGCATGGTATATCAGGCACTATCCTCTTTATGAGGTTTGCAAGGACCTTCTGGGGACCTACCTCAAGAAATACCTCTACACCTTCCTTTGCCATCCTCTTTACAGTGGCCTCCCATAACACAGGTGAAAACATCTGCCTGTAGAGCTTATCCATCACCATATTCTTATCCACAACAGGCTCTGCATCTACATTGGATATAACAGGGGTTGTCATATCCATGGGCTTTATCCTGTCCAGCTCACCCTTTAATTTTTCTGCAGCATCTCTCATGAGGGGGCTGTGAAAAGGCCCGGATACATTCAAAAAAACAGCCTTTTTATATCCCACGCCCTTTAGTTTCTCCACAGCCTCTTTCAGTGCATTTATGTCCCCGGACAGGACAACCTGCTCTGCTGAATTCATATTTGCCGGTACAGCAACATAATCATCATGGGATATATCTCGTAGGACAGGGCTTATTTTTTCCATATCCGCACCTATTAAGGCCACCATGCCCCCTTTGCCTTTGGGGCATGCCTCCTCCATATAGAGACCCCTCTTTCTTGTAATCATTATGGCATCATCAAAACTAAAAAAACCACTGGCAAGGAGGGCAGTATATTCACCGAGGCTATGGCCTGCCATAAATGCAGGCCTTAATTCCACCTTATTCCTTAAGACCTCCCATATGGCATAGCTTACAAGAAGGAGTGCCGGCTGGGTATTGTAGGTCTGTCTCAACTCTTCTTCAGGTCCGTTAAAACACAATTCAGTGATGGAAAAGCCCAGAATCTCATCGGCCCTTTTGAAGATGGACTTTACAGAATCGAATCCATCGTAAAGCCTTTTTCCCATACCTATCTTTTGTGAACCCTGACCAGGAAATACAACACCTATCTTTTTCATTTGCATACCCTCAACACAATATCTATTTCTTCCGTGATACAGCCTCTTTTATCAGTTCCATGGCTATGACATTCCTCTGTATCTGGTTTGTCCCTTCGTATATCTGGAGTATCTTTGCATCCCTCATCATCTTCTCTACAGGATACTCCCTCATATAGCCATAGCCTCCGAATATCTGTATGGCATCTACCGTCACCTTCATGGCCACATCGCTTGGGAATACCTTACTCATGGCAGAGACCTTGGAGGTATCCCTCGGGTTGCTGTCAATATATCTTGCCACAGCATATACAAGTGCCCTTGCAGCCTCGACCTGGGTTGCCATATCTGCAAGCATGTGCTGGATTGCCTGAAAACTTATAATCTTTTTGTCAAACTGCTCTCTTTCCCTTGCATAGTTGACCGCTGCATCAAGGGCACCCTGGGCAACGCCTACGGCCTGGGCACCTATGCCGGGTCTTGTCCTGTCGAATGTCCTCATGGCAAGGATGAAGCCCATGCCTTCTCTACCTATAACATTTTCTTTTGGGACTTTGCAATCCTGAAATATGAGTTCCCTTGTGGCAGATGCCCTTATACCGAGCTTCTTCTCCTTTTTCCCGAACAGGAATCCCTCCTGTCCCTTCTCCAGTATAAAGGCTGTTGCACCCCTGCCACCCCTTGTTCTATCTGTCATGGCAATAACAGTATATATCTCTGCCTCGCCCCCATTGGTGATCCACTGTTTTGTCCCATTTAGTATATATTCATCCCCTACCTTTTTTGCCTCGGTTCTTATGGCCTGTGCATCACTTCCTGCATTGGGTTCTGTGAGGGCAAATGCAGCAAGTCTTTCACCCCTTGCTATCTGGGGGAGATACTTCTTTTTCTGTTCCTCAGAGCCTCCGAGTATAATAGGATATGCACCGAGGAGACTTGCAGCATAGCTTACAGATACACCAAGGCATGCCTTGCTTAGCTCTTCAACGACAAGACAGTTCTCCAGGGAACCCCCGCCCATACCACCGTAGGCCTCAGAGATACTGACCCCGAAGAGGCCTGTTTCAGCACACACCTTCATTATATCCCAGGGAAACTCCTCCTTTTCATCGAGCTCTGCCCTTACAGGTATTATCTTTTCCTCTGCAATCCTCCTTGCAAGGGACTGTATCTGCTTCTGTTCCTCTGTGAAGAAATAATCCATGCTACCTCTCCTTTGCTCTGTTTATTGTCTGGTAACCCTTCATTGTATCCTTTATAGAGTCGTTAAGTCCTCTTTCTGCATATTTTTTTGCCATAAAAATGGCATTTCTTATAGCCTTTCCATTGGACTTTCCATGACATATTATACATATGCCGTCGACACCGAGAAGGGGTGCGCCACCGTATTCAGAATAATCGGTCTTTTTTGATAGCTCCTGAAACATCTCCTTGAGGAGCATATAGCCCATCTTATTTTTCAATGACCTGCTTATCTTCTGTCTGAAGAATGCGTTCAGGGATTCTGCAATCCCCTCTGCCACCTTGAGGGCAATGTTCCCTACAAATCCATCACATACAATAACATCTGCATTACCATTATATATATCTGCACCTTCCACATAACCTATGTAGTTTATTCCCATGAACTTCATTATATTATTGGTATCCCTGGTAAGTTCGTTTCCCTTTGACTCTTCCTCACCATTACTTAATATACCCACCCTTGGTTTTGCTATCCCCAGGACAGATTTGGCAAAGGCATCACCCATGATTGCAAACTGGACAAGATGGACAGGCTTACAATCCACATTGCCCCCGGAATCAATGAGTATAGATGTCCCATCATTTACAGTGGGATGGAGCGTTGCAATGGCAGGCCTGTCCACAGAGTCAAAACGCCCAAGGGTGAATATGGCAAAGCCCATGGCTGCCCCTGAATTGCCTGCTGTTACCACTGCATCTACGTATTTTGCCTTTAAAAGCTCAAAGGCCCTATTCATAGAAGAGTCTCTTTTTTTTCTCAGTGCCACAGATGGTGATTCATGCATCTCCACAGAGGATGCTGTATGGACTATCTCTATACCCTTTGAGACACCCAGAAAGGATTTTATAGCCCTTTCATCGCCAGTCAATACCAGCTCTGCTATATTGTCCCTTACTGCCTGCTCTGCACCCCTCACAATCTCACCGGGTGCATAATCGCCGCCCATGCAGTCTAATGCAATCTTCACCATCGCCTTTGCTTTAGATCTCTTCTAATTTAAGAACCTGTTTCCCTTTATAATACCCGCACTTTGAACATACTGTGTGCGGGAGTGCCGGTTCTTTACAGTTAGGGCAAAGCACAAAATTGACAGGTTTTACCTTGTAATGGGTTCTCCTCTTATCCCTTTTTGATTGGGACGTCTTTCTTTTTGGAACAGGCATAATCTTCTCCTTGCTATGTTAAAAAATTTTTAAGCTTTTCACCAAGAAGCGTATCTACATCCCTATTGCAGTGGCACTGCTCATAGTTCTGATTTTTTCCGCACACTGAGCATAGCCCCTTGCATGACTCTCGACAGAGAGGCTTTATAGGTATATTTAGCATTATCTCTTCATTAATAAGGGGTTCAAGCTCAAGCTCTTCCCCCTCATAATAATAGACATCCATCTCATCCCTCTTAAGCTCAATCTCCTGTGTAACAGGGGCCTTTGCCTGAGACACAAGGTCAAGGTCGAACCTGGCATTTATTAGATAACCGAACTCATCGAGACACCGGCTGCATGTAAGGGATACTACACACTCTATTAATCCCTTTAGTTTTATCCTGTCTTTCGACCTCTTCAGGCTAAACTCATAATGGAGCGGCGAGGATACTGTATAATCCTTACCAGACTTAAAATCCTCCATCTCGCCCTTTAGGGTAAAAATGTCCTCTATTTCAAATAACTTAATAACCATGGCAGTCTTGCCTTTTGAGTTTGATAATATAATTGGTTTAACCTTTTATTGTCAAGCAAATTAACTTTATGTAACTATTTCATTTTATTGTATATTCGAGCACGCTGAAATTGGGCTTAAAACCTTAAGATATGCCATGGGACCCATTAAGTCTGGTTTTTAATCGGTTTTTGGATGCATCAATACCCCGATAACCTCATCAGGTAGTTTATTAGTGTTTTAAAACATGTTGTAAAATTATGTTTAAAATTACACAAGATATGTTACAATAGAAATCCAAATAAACTCAGGAGGTGATTATGATCAGTGTTTCTATTCCGGGCTGGGGAGATATAGAAATAGAATATCTTGTAGTTGACTACAATGGGACATGTGCATTTGACGGAAAGATAAAAGAGGGTGCAAAAGAACTAATGGATAAGATATCGAGGTATATCAAGGTGTTTATAATAACCTCTGATACATACGGTAATATAGATAACGAGGTAAATACTATTGGCTTTAGCATAATAAAGGTGAGCAAAGAGGACAGCGGTGCAGAAAAGGCAAGGATAATCAAGGAATTGGGGCCAGATAAGGTGGCAGCTATAGGAAACGGCGCCAATGACGAAATGATGCTCAAGGAGGCTGTCCTTGGTATAGGCGTCATAGGTGAGGAGGGTTGTGCAGGCTCTGTATTTAAGGCAGCAGATATTATGGTAAAGGACATAAACGATGCACTGAATATACTATTGCACCCAGAGAGGCTGGTAGCAACATTAAGAGATTAATATAAAATGGTGGTTAAGATATGGATCGGGCACAATATAGACCTACAGACCTTAACCATTTTCACTTTTTTTGATTTTTAATTATGATAGGCAATCTACTAAAAAAGATAGTGGGGACAAAAAACGAAAGGGAGCTAAAAAGGATTCAACCCATTGTTGAGAGGATAAACTCCCTTGAGGATGGCCTTAAAAAACTCTCCGATGATGAACTTAAAGCCATGACCCCAAAATTCAAGGAGAGGATAGAGCAGGGTGAAGACCTGGATTCTATACTCCCGGAGGCCTTTGCTGTTGTAAGGGAGGCAGCGAGAAGGACAATAAATATGAGGCATTTTGATGTCCAGCTCATAGGCGGCGTTGTCCTCCACGAAGGCAAGATAGCAGAGATGGCAACCGGTGAGGGAAAGACCCTTGTAGCAACCCTTCCTGTTTACCTCAATGCCCTCACAGGAGAGGGTGTCCATGTTGTAACGGTGAATGATTATCTCGCCAAGAGGGATGCCGAGTGGATGGGCCCTGTCTACAGATTTCTGGGTCTATCTGTGGGTGTTATATTAAACCCCCTTGATGATGACGAACGAAAAGAGGCCTATGACTGCGATATAACCTATGGGACCAATAATGAATTCGGTTTTGATTATCTAAGGGATAATATGAAATACAGCCCTGATGAGTGTGTCCAGAGGGGCTTTAACTATGCCATAGTTGACGAGGTAGACAGCATACTCATTGATGAGGCAAGGACCCCACTTATTATATCCGGTCCTGCAGAGGAATCCACAGACAAATACTACAAGATAAACCGATTGATATATCAGCTAAAAAAGGACAAGGACTTTATAGTTGATGAAAAGGCAAGGAGTGCATATCTCACAGAAGAAGGGGTTGCAAAGATAGAGAGGCTCATAAATATTGATAACCTCTATGACCCAAGGCATGTTGACCTGCTACATCATGTAAATCAGGCGTTGAAGGCCCACAACCTATTTAAAAGGGATGTGGACTACATTGTAAAGGATGCAAAGGTCATTATTGTCGATGAGTTTACCGGCAGGCTCATGGATGGAAGGCGATACAGCGACGGCCTCCATCAGGCCCTTGAGGCCAAGGAAAATGTGAAGATAGAGAGGGAGAACCAGACCCTTGCCACGATAACATTCCAGAATTATTTCAGGATGTATAAGAAACTTGCAGGCATGACAGGCACTGCGGATACAGAGGCAGTGGAATTCAAGAAGATATACAACCTCGATGTTGTTGTAATACCCACCAACAGGCCCCTTATAAGGACAAACTATCCTGATGTGGTCTACAGGACAGAGAAGGAGAAATTCAGGGCTGTGGTGAAAGAGATAGAGGAGCTCTACAAAATAGGCAGGCCAGTGCTTGTAGGAACGCTCTCTATAGATAAGTCCGAGCGCCTTTCTGAGATGCTAAAACGCAAGGGTATCCCCCACCATGTCCTGAATGCAAAAAATCACGAGAGAGAGGCAGAGATAGTTGCCCAGGCAGGCCGGATAAAGGCTGTAACCATATCCACCAATATGGCAGGAAGGGGGACAGACATACTCCTGGGCGGAAACCCGGAATTCCTTGCCATGACCATGTGCAAGGGACAGAAGGGGTCAGAGGAATACGAAAAGGCACTGGTTGAGGCAAAAAAGATATGCGAAAGGGAGAAGGAAGAGGTAATAAAACTCGGGGGGCTTCATATCCTGGGGACAGAGAGGCATGAGTCAAGGAGGATAGATAACCAGCTAAGGGGTAGGGCAGGAAGGCAAGGTGACCCAGGTTCATCGAGATTCTATGTCTCCCTTGAGGATGAGATTATGAGACTTTTCGGTTCTGAAAAGGTATCTCCACTCCTTGGAAAACTCGGCATGGAGGAAGACATGCCTATAGAGCATCCCTTTATCAGCAAGGCTATAGAGAGTGCACAGACAAGGGTAGAGGGTCACAACTTTGAGATAAGAAAGTATCTCCTGGAATACGATAATGTAATGAACAAACAGAGAGAGACTGTCTACGGCATGAGACGGGAGATGATGACCAATGGTGATGTGAGGGACCAGATATATGAGATGATAGAGGATATATGCGAATCCATCGTCAATGAATCAGCCCCTGAAAAGGTCTATCCAGAGGAGTGGGATTTCACTACAATAAAAAACAGGATTTATGAGACATTCTTCTTCCATATAGATTTCGGTGATATAGATTATAAGACAATAACAAGGGTGGGTTTCCTTGATTTGATAAAGAAAAAGGTCCTCGAGGTATACGAGAACAAGATAAAGCTCTTTGGTGAGGAAGAGATGAGGGCCCTCGAGGCTTTTATTGCCCTGAATTCCCTGGATACACACTGGAAGGAGCACCTCCTTGCCCTTGACCACCTGAAAGAGGGCATTGGGCTAAGGGGTTATGGACAAAAAGACCCTTTGAGGGAATATCAGAGGGAAAGTTTTGAGCTCTTCCTTGATATGCTTGACAAGGTAAAGGTAGACACAGTCCGCAAGCTATATGCTGTCCAGCCAGCCAAAGAGGAGGTATCCTTTGAGAACCCTACCCCTATTATGTTTACCAATAAAGGTGGCGATATCATATCCACACAAAAAGAGAAGAAGATAGGTAGAAATGACCCCTGTCCCTGTGGAAGTGGCAAGAAATACAAAAAATGCTGTGGAAGGCGTTAAAATAAAGCATTGAGGGAGATACATGATAAAAGGTATTAGATTTGCCGGGGTTGAATCGGGTATAAAGCCAAAGGGATATGACTTAGGTCTTGTCCTCTTTGAAGAGCCCATGAACTGTCTTGCTGCCTATACGAGAAACAGGGTAAAGGCAGCCCATATCCTCTACAACAGGAGGCAGAAGGCAGACAAAGTGAGGGCAATCCTCGTAAACAGCGGCTGTGCCAATGCCTGCACAGGAAAAGAAGGTGTTGAAGACCTAAAGACTATTGGGGACATACTGTCAGAGACATTAAATATAGAGAGACAGAGCATACTTTTTGCCTCAACAGGGGTAATAGGAAAGAGGCTGCCAAAAGATAGGATTATAGGAGTAATACCAAGGCTTTTAAAGGGTTTAAAGGAGAAGAACATAGAGTTATTTGCCCATGCCATCATGACAACAGATACATATCCCAAGATAGTAGAGACGAGATTTAAAGGGAAAAAGGAATATACCATCGTGGGTGTGGCAAAGGGCTCAGGCATGATAAACCCCCTTTTTGCAACCATGCTCGCATTCTTTTTTACTGATTATCCTGTCCCTCAAGAGAGGTTTAACAGGTATTTTAAGGACTCTGTAAGGGGCTCATTTGAGAGGATAACAGTGGACGGCGAGTGCAGCACCAATGATACTGTTATGCTATTCTCAAGACAGTCAGATGAGGATGAAGACTCCCTTGGGCTCTTCAGGGATAGTCTTAATAAGGCAATGAAAGAGCTGTCCCTTATGGTGGTAAGAGACGGCGAGGGTGCTACAAGGGTTATCCACATAACCGTTAAAGGCGCCAGGACAAAAGATGTGGCAGAGAGGGTTGCCAGGAGGATTGCCACATCACCTCTTTCCAAGGCAGCTTTTTTTGGCTGTGACCCTAATTGGGGAAGATTTATAGCTGCTGCAGGTGATGCCGGCGTCCCTGTGGACCCCTCAAGGGTTGAGATAATCCTCCAGGGTGAGGTCCTTGTAAAGGGAGGGGTCGAGGTCCCCTTCGATGAGCAGGGGCTTAAAGGATTGATGAACAAGAAAGATATAGAACTGCTTATAGACCTCCACAAAGGCAAATCATCTTTTGACATATATACAACCGACCTTACATACGATTATGTAAAGATCAACGCATCATACAGAAGCTGACAATTTTTCAAAAACATAATGAAGTTCTTCCTGAAGACAACAGGCTGTAGGGCAAATCAATGGGATTCCTATGTAATCTCTAATCTATTGATTGATAAAGGGCATACCCAGTCTCAACTGGACAATGCCGATGTGTGTATAATCAATGCCTGTGCCCTAACGGAAAATGCCGAGAGGGACATAAAGAGATTCATAAATCAATGCAGGACAAAAAACCCTGAAACCAGGATTATCATAGCGGGTTGTCATGGCCAGGTGTATCCTGAAAAAAGTTATGGCGCTGACCTTATAATGGGTAATAGAGAAAAGTTTGACCTCCCTGATTATATTCAAGCTATTGGTATTGTAAGGGGAGAGAATAATACCCTATTCTTGGAAGAGGCGAATATAAAAGGTGTTCAGGCAGGAAAGACCCGTTTTTTTCTCAAGATCCAGGATGGATGCGATAGATTCTGCACGTATTGTGTTGTGCCTTTTGCAAGGGGCAGGCCGAGGAGCAGGCCTGTTGCTGAGGTTTTAGAGGCAGTAAGAATACTTAAGGAAAAAGGCATAAAAGAGGTAGTGCTTACCGGCATAGAATTATCTGCCTATCAGGATGGAGAAAGAGGTATTGACCTTAAAGGTTTACTCATGCTCCTTGAAGGGTCAGAGACACCGGATAGGATAAGGTTGAGTTCTATTGACCCCTTGTATATAGATGATGAGTTCATGGATATACTAAGAGATTCAAAAAAGATAGCCAGGAGTATCCATATATCGGTACAGAGTTTTTCTGATAAGGTCTTAAGGTTAATGGCAAGGCATTATACCAGGGATTATCTTTTAGATATGATAGACAGGTTGATAAAAAAGGTGGATGGCATAGGGATAGGTATTGATATTATTGCTGGTTTTCCATCTGAGGATGAAGAGGATTTTATGGATACCCTAAGGGCAATTGACTCCACAGGCATTTACTACACCCATATTTTTTCTTATTCTCCAAGGCAAGGCACTGAGGCTGCCCGCATGCCCCTTCAGATACCTTCCAAGATTAAAAAGGATAGGGTAGCTCGGTTAAAGGACATGGACAGAAAGAAGAGATTGGCCTTTTATGAGAGGTTTATAGGGAAGAAGGCAGTGATTATCCCTGAGGCCAAGATATACAAGGGCAATCTTATCCGTGGTTATACTGACAATTTTATCCCTGTATATATGCCTTATAAAAAAACACTTGAAAATAGATTGATAGAGGTTAAAATAAAGGCAATAAAAGA
>JAKPCK010000018.1 GCA_029553295.1 Deltaproteobacteria bacterium
TGTAATTTTTGTCAAGCAAATCAAGGCCATATATAAAGGAAAATCTCAATTCAGTTCCTCTGCAACACTCTGATATTTGTATTTAATCCATCCAGTTAAAATGTATGGATGCATCTTAATGTATAGGGCCTTTTTCAAAGGTCTCAAATCTCTCTTTCTTTGCCTTGCATATGGGGCATACATCAGGGGGTTGCTCTCTTGCGCAGAGATAACCACATACTCTGCAACGCCACACACGGATATCCGAGGACACATGCCTTTCACTACCCCTCCTCTCAGGGATAGCTCCTATTGCCTTATTTTTATCTATTACTTCATCGGATACATAAAGGGCACAATAACACGAACCGTATTCGTTTAGGTCAGCGTCCCTATAGTCACAGGGACATATTATATCTATGTCTTTTTCCTTGATACCGGAGGCAAGTCTGCACGGGCAGGAGGGGTACCCATATCGCTTTTCATTTATTATAAGGCTGTTTATAAGGTCTTTTGTAAATGATGTGTCTGGATTAAGATGATATCCCCTATCCTCAGCTTCTTTTTTCAGCCTCTCATAAAGGGTTTCTACATCTTCATTCACTACTCAGGACCTCCCTAATCCTCTTTTCATCATAACCTATTATACATTCTTTGTTGTTGACCACAAGGGATGGGAACGTGCATCTGGGATTCCATTTCTTGAGCTCCTCCAGGGCCGTATCTTTTTCCCTTTCGTCAAGGAGGTCTACATCTATATAATCGTATCTTACCTTTAGTTCATTTAGAAGTGCCTTAGTCTTTTTGCACCAAATACATGTGCTTAAGGTATAGAGGAACAGATTGAACCGTGTGTCTCCCTCCACATGTCTCTTCTCCATAATCCCCCCTGAGTTTAGCCTAAGGACCTCGGTCTATCTTAGACCGCATAGATATTTCAACTCCTCCCACTCTGCAGTTGTCCTATTCTGTATCAATGCTATGTCCTCTTCCTTAAGATGCCTGAATCTACCCTGACCTTTTATATAATCTGCAACAGGCCTCAGTGGTTCAGGGCTATATGTTATCCTGTATCTGCCGTCTTCAACCTCATAGAGAGGGAATACGCCTGTCCGGACAGCAAGTTTCCCGTATTCTATTGCAAGATCTGGTGGTATCCTCCATCCAGTAGGGCATACAGACAGCATATGTATATATGATGGATCATTGACTGTTCTTGCTTTTTTGATCTTTGCAAAGAGGTCAAAGGGATATGAAGGACATGCTGTGGCTACATAGGGGATGTTATGGGCTGCTGCTATCTTTGGCATGTTCTTCTTCCATGTAGACTGACCAATGCTCTTTTTCCCAGGGGGGCTCGTTGTTGTCATGGCACCGTATGGTGTAGAGGAAGACCGCTGTATACCTGTATTCATGTATGCCTCGTTATCGAGACAGATATATGTAAACTTGTGCCCCCTCTCCAGTGCCCCTGAGAGTGCCTGGAGACCTATATCGCTTGTGCCTCCATCACCTGCCACAGCTATGACATGGATGTCTTTTCTTTCGATCTTCTTCTTCTCCTGGAGTATCCTTATCGCGCTCTCTATCCCTGATGCCACTGCCGCTGCATTTTCAAAGGCAATGTGTATCCAGGGGATTGTCCATGTGGTAGTCGGCAGTGGTGTTGATATAATCTCCATACAACCTGTGGCCATAGCCATTATTGTATCTTTACCAAATACCTTTAGCGCCATCCTGAGCCCCAGTATCTCAGCACAGCCCTGGCATGCCCTGTGACCAGATACAGCGAATTCTGCCTCTGGATGTTCTGTATATAATTCAAGTCCTTTAAGTCTCATTCCCTCACCCCTATAACATTATAGTTGTTGTTGTCTTTTTTAGCAGCAATCTTCATATCAAATACATCTATGAAATCCTCTGGATGGACATCCCTTCCTCCAAGCCCTACTATGTAGTTTTCCAGGGTTATATGGAGCTTGTTGGCATAGATAAGGGATGCTATCTCATTATAGAGTGGGCTGTTTGCAGCACCACCTGGCATAGCCCTCTCTACAATGGCTATCCTCTTTTTGTCCTTTAATACAGCAAGGAGCTCGTCCTTTGGGAAAGGCCTGAAGAGTCTCAATTTTATAAGACCTGCCTCTTTACCATTGGATTTTAGCTCATCTATGGCTGTTGATATGTTTTCATTGATCGAACCGAGGCATATAAATGCAAAATCTGCATTCTCTGTATTGTAGGTCTCCACCGGTTTGTAGTGTCTGCCGAACCTCTCGCCAAACTCTGCCATAACATCTATTATCACCTTTTTTGAATTGATAAGAGCTGTCTCCTGGGCATACTTTGCCTCTGTATAGAGCTCAGGCATGGCATAGGCACCCATTGTTACCGGCTTATCAGGATGCAGGGAGTAGAGGGGTTTATATGGGGGGAGAAAACTGTCCACATCCTTTTGAGAAGGGAATTCTATAGGCTCTATGACATGGCTTAATGAAAAGCCGTCAAGGTTTACCATCACAGGGAGGAGGACATTTCTGTTCTCTGCAATCTTAAAGGCCATTATTATACTGTCTACAACCTCTTGACCGTTCTCGCAGAATAGCATTATCCATCCTGTGTCCCTGGCTGCCATTATATCAGAGTGATCACCCCATATGGAAAGAGGTGATGATAATGCACGGTTTACTGTGGCCATGACTATGGGAAGTCTCATGCCTGAGGCAATAAAGAGTATCTCATGCATAAGCTCCAGACCTTGAGCACTTGTAGATGTGAATGTCCTTGCCCCTGCTGCTGATGCACCGCAGCATGCAGACATGGCCGAGTGTTCTGATTCCACATTTATATAGACTGCCTCTAATTCTCCGTTGGCAACAAGCTCTGACAGATGTTCTACTATGTGTGTCTGGGGGGTTATGGGATATGCCGCTACTACCTCAACCCTTGCAAGCTGTGCTGCAATAGAGGCTGCTATGGATACTTCAATTCCTTTTTTCGTAGTCATCTTACATCCTCCACCATTTTTATTGCTCCTGGTTTACACTCCTTTGAACATATACCACAACCCTTGCAGTATTCAAGGTTGGCTCTGTAAAAGCCCTCTTCTGTCTGGTATATAGCGGCATCAGGGCAGTATAGCCAGCACAGTCCGCATTTTATGCACTTTGAGTCATTCCATACAGGCTTCTGGGACCTCCAGTCACCTGTCTTGTATTCCCTGGCATTGCCTACCTCATCTATGACACAACCTACATTGAGTTCATGCCATTTGTATTGTTCCATTGGTTTTGCCATTGGAGCCCCCTTAATCATTTCAATTTTTTTAAATTAACAAAAAAAACTAAAACTTTAAATAAAAAACTTACCAATAAATACCATGTGAAATAATGAACATATTCAATCCATTATTTCTATATAAATTGCGAATATATGTATTATAAAGTCGCCATTTTTTCAACATAAAAAGACAAAAAAATAATTATTGTGAATTTATTCACTAAACAAAGTATCAGCAAAGTAGACAAATCTAAGATACACTCCCAGGGTTATATACCCCAGAACATGGATTTTTTTATAAGTCTCAAAAGAAAAATATTTTTAAAATTTTATTGACAAGTATGGCATCTATATTTTAATATAAAAAAAAGATTAAATACAGAAAGGGGGTGAACAAATGCCTATATACATAATGATAAGCACATTAACAGATGAGGGCAGGAAGACTATTAAGAAGCATCCAGAGAGGATTGAAGAGGTAAACAGGGAGATAGAAAACATGGGTGCAAAAGTCCTTGCACAGTATGCAATTCTCGGTCAGTATGATTTTATTACCATTCTTGACGCACCTAATAACGAGGCAATAGCAAAGATCTCCATAGAGATGGGTTCAAGGGGTACAGTGCAGATTGTAACACTGCCTGCAATCCCAGTAGACGAGTTTATAGAAAAGATGGCTTAACCAACCATAGCTGTCAGTTATCATACATATCTGGATAGATTTTTTTAAGGGTAGCTGACAGCTATATTTTATTATTACCATGAAATCATATACATACAAAGATTCGGGCGTTGATATTGAAAAGGCAGATAGCCTGATAGAAAAGCTAAAAAGGAATATACAGGAGACCTTTAATCCCTTAGTCTTGAATCCAATAGGCGGTTTTGCATCCCTGACAGATGTGCCTGCCCACATGAAAACCCCTGTCCTCGTTACATCAACGGATGGCGTGGGGACAAAGCTAAAAATCGCATTTTTAAGCGGAAGGCATGATACAGTGGGGATTGACCTTGTGGCAATGTCTGTTAATGATATACTCACACTTGGTGCAAGGCCATACTTCTTTTTAGATTACTTTGCCTGTGGCAGGATTGATGAGCATATATATACGGATGTAATAAATGGTATATGCCAAGGTTGCAAGATAGCTGGATGCGCACTCATTGGGGGTGAGACAGCAGAGATGCCGTCCTTTTATAAAGATGGCGAGTATGACCTTGCAGGGTTTGTTATAGGGTTTGTTGATAAAGGGGATATAGTTGATGGAGCTGAAATAAAGGAAGGTGACACAATTATTGCACTAACCTCAAACGGCCTTCACAGCAATGGATTCTCTCTTGTAAGAAAAATCCTCTTTGATGTCCATAAGTTTAATGTAAACGACATAGTGGAGGGCTTAAATAGGCCTCTATATGAGGAGCTTCTCAAACCAACAAAGATATATGTGAAAACAATTTTAGACCTCCTTGATAGATTTAAGATAAAAGGCATGGCACACATAACAGGTGGGGGTCTCCCTGGCAACATTAAAAGGATAATACCCAATGGATTGTGTGCACACCTAAATCTTAACAACAACCGAATACCCGATATCTTTAATGTATTGAGAAAACTCGGAAATATCCCCCTTGGCGATATGCTGGCCACCTTTAATATGGGCATAGGATTTATTGTCATTGTCAGTGCTGATGATGCACAAGACATACTCAACACTATCATGTCATCAGGGGAACAGGGCTTTATAGCAGGGATAATAGAAAAATCATGGGATGATCAAAAAGTAAGGATAGATTTTATCTAAATACCCTTTAAAGGACACCCCCCACAGTCAGGTATTTTTTTACAATACCTCTGACCAAGACATACAATAAGGGCATGATATTCATTATAGATATACTTATCTAAAGGAAGATGCCTTGTAAAAAACCCCTGGATATAGTCATAGCTGTCTTTGTCTTTTATTCCCCAGCTGTCATCCATTAACGGAGGTCTATGGTTTTTTAAAAATCTTTTTGTATAGGTATCCACCACAAAGACAGGACGGTTTAATGCATACAATAAGATGCTGTCTGCTGTCTCCTTACCTATACCTTTTACGCCAAGGAGGGATTTCCTTAATTTTTCAGTTGAAATAGTGCTTAAATAATCAATAGATGAATTATATTCTTCATAAAATAATTTAATTGTGTTTTTCAACCTATTGGATTTTATATTATAATATCCTGCTGGCTTTATAATATCACTGAGTCTTTTTTCATCTACCCCATATAGTGCCTCAAAACTGAGCATATCTTCTTTTTTAAGATTATTTATTGCCTTTTCCACGTTCTTCCATGTGGTATTTTGTGTGAGGACAGCCCCTACAATAATCTCAAGGGGTGTATCTCCAGGCCACCAATATCTCTTTCCAAAGGCATCAAGGAGTCTGTAGAATATCCTAAGAAGTCTTTCCTCTATGTCCTTCATCGGTTATATAAAATACCATGTGCATCATTGCAATATCTTCAGATTTTTCGTTAAAAACCTTTATATCTATCCTACCTATTTTTTTACCCTTGTGGATAAGAAATGCCTCTGCATAGATACGACTGCCCTCAAAAACAGGCCTGAAATACTGTATAGAGGATTCTATGAGGACAGATTTCTTCCCTACAGTATTCCCACATGCACCTCCTACCTGGTCTGCCAGGGCAAATATTATACCGCCGTGGGCATTACCGAATGCATTTAAGTGCTCATGATTTAAGAAAAGGCTGCCTTTTGCATACCCCTCTTTCACCTCTGATATCTCTATGCCAATGAGCCTCCCTACACTACATTCGTTAAAAAGATTCTTCACATACTCTTCATTCATCCATGCCTCCCATCAATTTATATTAGATGGACCATTGAAAAAGGCCTCATCCTATACATCCTTAAGATTTTTTTTGTAACCATAAGTAATATAAGGCATCCTGTAGTCCAACAATATTTTATTGAAATCAGGGTTGTGTATAGGGTTATCATCCATAAAAAACAGATGGGAATTACATCTACAGTCAGAGGCACCAAAATTAGGGATATAATCACAAGCAATATCTTTTAATGAATCAGATATCAGACATTCAAGTCTTTTTTGTGAGCGAATAGGGATTGTATGGATTAAATCTACTTCTTCCCTGAGATAATCTATATGCCAGAATGGTTTTTTATGGATTCTCTTATGTCTTTCCAGCCTTGCATGGAGATTTTTCATGGCTGAACCAACATATATATAAAAACCTTTTTTGAAAGATATATCCCCTAACCCTCCGATGGGGATAATTTTTTCGCGATTTAGAGTCATAATAAGCATGTAGCTTCCACAATCCTTACCTTCTTTTTCGAATATATTCCATGGGATACTAAGGGGCTTAACTTTTTTATGTACTGTAAGATCATCCTCCCATGTTAAGGCGACAGCACCTATGAAGATCTCATCTTTCATGGAATAAAGGGCTTTGGAAAAATCAAGATCCACATGATATTCTGGGAGAAAATACTGTGGTGTTGAAGAATGGACAATAAATAACACCCCACCGGGATAATGAGGATTAGAAAGGCCTAAGATGTGTCTTTTTCCCCTTGTTGTTACAGCATCAGGAAACATGGCAATATTATTATGAAAAAGCGTGCAGGATTTGACCTCAAGGAGCATCCTTTTATCCCCGTTTTTGAGCATAAAATCAAACCTGCTATTATCAATAGTAAATTCAGGTTTTTCCACAATAAATCCCTCAAGCCCAGGGATAAGACCTTCATTGATAAGGATCCCTGCAATGGTATTGGTATGATGGGTATGGAGAAACACAGGTCTCGAATCTTTTCTAACAGCAATTAGAGTATATGCAGTAGCTCTATTATCATTATGGTTTTCTTTAAGATATACAGTCGCTCCTTCCTGTAATAGCTCCCAGAGCCTTCCTGGGTTTGGTAGATGAGCAGTAATTACCCCATCTTTGTATTCGCACTGGACTAAGAATCTATTGAGTCTCCTCTTAAAGAATCCGGTATCAAAACCAGTGAAAATAGATATTTTATCACTATAGGCCATATGTGATTATACCATAGCTTAAAAAAGAGGCAAAATCTACATACATCAGTTATAAAAATCCATCTTTTTCCTCGCAAATAATCCAACATTTATAGTTGGATACAAAAAATACAAATTTCTGTTGACAATATTTTTTTCAAATTGTAGTTAAAAAATTGAATACAAAAAAAAGAAGGAGGGTACTATGAAAAGAGGAATTTTTCTCGCATGTTTTGTTTCTTTACTAATTCTAATGTTTTTTGCCTCGCCTTGTAATGCACAGCAGAAAAAGGACTGGCCGGTAAAAGGTGTCACCATTGGTGCAGCACCCATAGGTGGGGTCTATTATGTATGGGCAGGAGGACCCGCCAAGGTGCTTGGGGAGAAGATGGGTATCCCGGCATCGGTAGAATCAACCGGTGGCCCTGTGCATAATGTCCAGCTTGTAAACAACAAAGAGCTCCATTTTGGTATGGTTACAGCAGCACCGGCCTATGAAGGCTGGACAGGGACGGGCTGGGCAAAAGGCAAGAAATATCAGAATATCCGCGCCATATTCCCCATGTATACCACGTATTTTCAGATGTATGCACTAAAGAAAAGCGGTATCAAAAGCATTAAGGATTTCAATGGGAAAAGCATAGGCACAGGTCCTGTAGGAGGCACACCGGCCACATACTGGCCCATGATTATTGCTGAGGCAGGGGTTAAACCAAAAAGGATTGTAAATGCATCATCATCTGACCTGGACAATCAACTCAAGGATGGCCTTCTTGATGCAAATGGTCAATCAGTTGGTCTTCCCTGGGGACTTGTCTCAGCAACAGAAACCACCCATCAGATAGTTGTCATAGGTGTTGAAGACGATATTGCTACGAGGTTTATAAAAAAACACCCTGATTTTGCAAAAGGTATTATTCCTAAAGGAACTTACAAAAGCGCTCCCTATGATATACCTACTTTAACTGTTTGGAACTTTATGGTTACGCACAAAGACATGCCTGCAGACTTTGTGTATGAATTTACAAAACAGATATTCAAGAATAAACCATTACTCGTGAGTGTCCATAAGTCTGCTCAAGAGGTAGAGCCTAAAAATATACTCTATTCACCTATCCCACTCCACCCTGGTGCAATAAAATACTACGAAGAGATCGGTATTAAGATACCAAAAGAACTGAAACAGTAAACTATTTATAAAAGAAGGGAGGAAAGATGGAAGAGAATGCAGTTGATCTCGGTAAAATTAAGGATGCCGAACTTATAAGGACAAGGGAGTTTGGCAAATTCGGCTCATAGGTTCTGTATATTGTAGGTGCTGTCTGCTCTCTCTTCCATCTCTATTGTCTACTTATAAGCCCCATTGACCCCTGGTATTTCAGGGGTATGCACATTGTATTTCTTGCCTTTATGTGTTTTCTTCTCTATCCAGGCTGGGAAGGGGCACGAAAAAAAGTTCACCCTGTGGACTATATCTTAATCCTTATGGTCATCATACCCTTTATATATATGGTTATAAACTTTGACGAATGGATTTACAGGGTTGGTGTTGTGCCCACAACCTGGGACACCATCATATCTCTTATGTTCATCATTGCCATGCTTGAGATGACAAGGAGGACAACAGGGACTGCCCTGATGATAATAGCCATAATCTTCATCCTTTATGGATATTTTGGTCGTTACCTCCCTGGTCTTTTTTACCATAAGGGTTATAGCTGGCCCAGGATATTTACATATCTTTTTAGCCTTGATGGGATACTGGGGCTGCCAATTTTTGTATCTGCCGCATATGTATATATCTTTGTGATATTCGGGGCATTTTTAAGAAGTTCAGGGGTTGGTGCATATTTTATCCAGTTTGCCAACTCCATTGTTGGCTGGGCTCGAGGTGGTCCTGCAAAGGTTGCCATCATCTCAAGCTCACTTTTCGGCACTGTTTCAGGGAGTTCTGCTGCCAATGTGGTGGGCACAGGAAGCTTTACCATCCCCATGATGAAAAGTATGGGCTATAAGGCCCATTTTGCCGGGGCTGTGGAGGCTGTTGCATCAACAGGTGGACAGATCATGCCCCCTGTTATGGGTGCCGGTGCATTTCTCATGGCAGAGATACTCGGTATCCCCTATGTTAAAGTCCTTGTGGCTGCCATACTACCTGCTGCCATGTATTATCTTGCCGTTTATTTTATGGTTGATTTTGAGGCAGCAAAGACAGGACTTGTGGGGCTGCCCAAAGACCAGTTACCCAGCAAAAAAGAGACTCTAAAACGCATCTATATGTTCGCTCCACTGGGTGTCCTTGTATACTATATTGCCATTGCCATGGCCTCAATAATAAAGGCAGGGACCCTTGCTGTAGCAGCATGCGTTATAGTAAGCTGGACGAGTAAAGAAACGAGGATGGGCTTAAAAAAGATTATAGATTCCCTTGCAAACGGCGCAAAAGGCGCAATTGAGATGGCAGGGACATGTGCTGCAGCAGGTATCGTGATAGGAATTATATCCCAGACAGGTATTGGATTAAAGTTTGCTACAATTTTACTTGATTTCTCAAAAGGTATATTGCCTCTGGCACTCTTTCTCTCCATGGTTGTTGCTATTGTCCTTGGGATGGGTATGCCAACAACAGCCGCATATGCCATCTGTGCTGCCGTTATAACAACAGGTCTTACCAAGCTCGGTGCCATACCCATTGCCGCACACCTCTTTGTTTTTTACTTCGCCTGCATCTCTGCCATAACACCACCTGTTGCCCTTGCTGCATATGCAGGGGCTGCTATTGCAAAGGCTCATCCCAATAAGGTGGGTTTTACTGCCATGAAACTGGGCATTGCCGCATTTATTGCACCCTACATGTTTATTTTTAACCCTGCCATGCTTTTAATCGGTTCTCCCCTTGAGATTATAGAAGTTGCTGTTACATCACTTCTCGGTACCTTTGCCCTTGCCTGTAGCATGCAGGGCTGGCTCATGGGTAGGGCAATACCCTTTGCACTCAGGATTCCCCTTATTGCAGGGGCAATACTGCTAATTAAGCCAGGTATATACACAGATTTGGCGGGTATAGGTCTACTTATATTGACTTATATACTCTCCCGTATCTGGAAAAAGGCGTAAAAATTGCCTTTATAGATCTGGTGTGTTTTATTTTCCCAGGTCCTTTACCCTTTTACCAGCATCAGGAAAGAAAAGGGGCGAGCCGAATTTATCGATACCGAAGGTTTTGATAAGGGCCTGTGCCTCTTTCGATACCATAAAATTGACGAATGCCCTTGCACCGGCTGCATTGACCTTCTGGAATCTTGCCTGATTCACTTCTATGACATGATAAATATTCAAAAGAATTGCATCATCTTCAGCGAGTACATCAAGGTCGATCCTCTTTTTTAATGCAAGATATGTCCCTCTGTCTGTCAACGTGTATGCCTTTTTTTCAGAGGCGACATTTAAGGTCTGTCCCATACCAAGACCGGTCTCATGGTACCACTTTTCTCCCTCAGGTTTGACACCTGTTGCCTTCCAGATTGCCTTTTCTTTTGCGTGTGTGCCTGAATTATCACTCCGTGAGATAAAAAGGCTCTTCGATTGTGCTATCTTTTTGAATGCCTCGACAGTAGATTTAATCCCTTTGATTTTGGCAGGATCAGACAGAGGGCCAACCACAATAAAATCATTGTGCATAACAAGTCTTCGATTCACCCCATAACCATCTGACATAAACTTCTTCTCAGCTTCAGGTGAATGCACGAGTAATACATCTGCCTCACCTTTTCTCCCCATTGCCATTGCCTGACCTGAACCAACGGCAATAGTCTTTACAAAATATCCTGTCTTTTTTTCAAATAGTGGAAGCAGTGCATCAAGAAGACCTGAATCCTGGGTGCTTGTTGTGGTTGCAAGGATGATGTTCTTTTGAACAGTCTGTGCATCTGCATCAAAGACAAACAGCCCTGCGATAAAAATCATAAAAACTATCAGTACTGATAATCGTTTGTAAAATTTACTGGTCTTCATTTCAAACCTCTTGATTTCGAAGAGTTTTTTTGAGTGCTACTTTTCATCCTTTAAGGCTTTAATATCTGTTATCCCAGAATCAACAGGTCCTATTGCGCTTGCCTTTAGAAATAAAATTATATTATGCCTGCAAAACGTAAGCCTAATAATATATTAAAAATCATAGATATAATAAGAAGTCTTCCTAAAAATCGATGAATAGGTCTAAATTTTATCTTTGATTTCAAGGCCTTTAGCTGGACAAAACCTATCAATGGTGTAATAACAGATAAGAATCCAACAAAAAACCCAAGGTATGAATGGATATGATTAAAATGTTTACTTCCTGTATAAGAAATATATGATGTCATCAAAGCAATCCCTATTATTGTGCTCAAGGCACCAATAATATTCATTGTTTTATGCAGTTTTAGCCACCATCTCATTTTCTTTAAAAATCTTGCTGAAAAAACTCCAATAATGATAAAAATAAATCCAATAAACATCAGAGCACTGTGAATATAATAAAATGACATTGTTTATCTTCTTTTTATTTTAAATTATCAAATCAGTATTAAAAGATTCATATTTTATGGAAATTATAATTTTCTGTGACATTGGGCGCAGTCATTGAAGGTCTTTTTGCCATCATGACAATAGAAGCATTTCTTATCTGTAAAATGCTCATCCACTGTTTTCAGACATATTAACCCTCCGCTTTTATTTTGTTTTTTTATTTTTCTAACCTAATAAAAATTTAATAGTTTGTCAACTTTTAGTTGAAATTTTATGTGGCCCTATTTTCATCTTTACTCCCTTCAAGCTGCTGTCTAAAATGCCTCCTGTTTACATGTATCTTCTCAGTATTTGTATATAAGAGGTTTTTCTGATTTTTCTTTTTTGACACATGATTTATGAGTTATGACTCACACCGCAAGGCGTGCTAATGCAATCCCTTTTAAAGAATGGCAAAATTTTTTTTGACAAGGGAGATCGATTTACTTTTTACCTGTAGGCTTTTTTACAATATGCCTGATGATATTGAAAATACCTGTAGCGAATAAGCCTATTGTAATAACCATAAATATATTCCTGTGTATCAAGGCATTAATGAGAACTACCACTGAAATTAGGAAAAAGATAATAAGGATCAAAAGAATAATAGCTGTATCCGCCTTTGAGGTAATAACCTTGACATTGCCCATTGTGCGAAGAGGAGTAAAACTAAGAAGAAAAACGCACCAGCCAATAGCAACCACGCCAATAGTTATCCAATACCCAAATGAACCAGGTTCAGCAGTCCAAAGCAATAAAAATGTAATCATACTCAATATAGTTGCATAACCAATCATCAGCAAGATTTGAGTATGCTTGTGTTTTTTGCGCATCAATCTTTCCTTATTTTATGTATTTTGACTCTCATTTTGCTCATTATTTGGAGGTTATTGTAAGGTTTTTTAAACAAATCAAAAAACAGTGGATTTTATTTATAAAAATTCTATATTCACCTATATTTCAGGGAGCGTAAAGTAAAAACAGGCACCTTTACCTGGCTCGCTCTGCGCCCATATCCTCCCTCCATGACGGGTTATAATTCTGTAGACTGTTGCCAATCCAATGCCTGTCCCCTCAAACTCCTCTTTCGAGTGAAAACGGACAAAGGGCTCAAATATCTTTTGATTAGCACTGACATCAAAACCAATACCATTATCTTTGAAATAGAATACCCTTTCATTACCCAGCAAAGTTTCACCAAACTCTATTTTGGTATGAGTATTCATCTTTGTAAACTTCCATGCATTGCTCATTAGATTAACTATGGCTATCTTTAAAAGGCCTTCATCACCTATGGCACAGATATCTTCAACTATATTAAACTCTACAGACCTATTAGAAAACCTGTCATGGAAAACCTTCGAGATATCTTTAACCAACTGGCTGAGATTGATATTATCTTTAGATATGTCCTTTCTCGTGGCATAGGAGAGGTTCATAAGGTCATCTATAATCTCGTGCATATATTTAATAATTTTAGGAATCCTCTCTATATATCCCTTTGCTTCTTTTTCAATACCGCTACCATACCTTTTTAAGAATCTTTTTATTATGGCCTCTATATTGATTAAAGGTGACTTGAGGTCATGGGATACAGAGT
This sequence comes from Deltaproteobacteria bacterium, assembly GCA_029553295.1. Lineage (GTDB taxonomy): Bacteria > Desulfobacterota > Syntrophorhabdia > Syntrophorhabdales > Syntrophorhabdaceae > DTOV01. Next base: position 13,459 of record JAKPCK010000018.1, read on the forward strand.
AGTTAAATGATTCAAGTTCCTTATTCAGGGCTTCAAGTTGACGGGTTCTTGCCTCAAGCTGTCGATTTAAGGACTCTATTTTTTCCTCTGCCCTTCTCCGCTCTGTTATGTCCCTTACATACTCTATAACCCCCTCCAAACCACCTGATTCCATATCAAAAAGAGGAAAACTGAATAGGTCAAGCCATCCTAAGACTTCTCGGTTTGGTCCTGTAAGAGGGACTATCTCAAATGCTGACTCGCCGGTCTTTAAGGTCTTTAAACTTGGACATATGGTACAGGGTTTATTCCTTCCATGATATGCCTCATAGCACTTCTTACCTATTAAGGGTTGATTAAAGTGATACCATCTCTCCATCGTAGGGTTTACATGAATTATGGTTAAATCCTTGTTGAGTATGCTGATACCGTCTTGAATACTTGAGAAAACATTGGAAAGAAACCTTTTTGATTTAATGGATTCTTCCAATGCCTCCTTATATGAGGTGATATCCATAATCATCGACATTTTGGATACCCTGCCGTCTTTTCGATGGATAGGAGTGTTGACTATAGAATACCACCTGTTATCCTTTGGACTCTTTATCTCCCAACGGACTATCTCTCCCTTAAATACCCTTTCATTTACACACCAGGGGCAGATATTATCTAAATTATGTAGGGCTTTATAACACTTATCACCGATAGGGTTATATCCTGTCCGCTTGATAAATCTTTCATTCATAAATTCAATCTCATAATCAGCTGAACAGATATATATGAAGCCATCAAAGGCCTTGATGATTGCCTCATATTGGGCTAATAACTCGTTTGGGTCAATGGCGGTCATTTTCTATCCAAATATTAATTCTCTATTTTAATAATTTTAGCATATGATTTAATATTTGTCATAAACTACATATAACAACAAGGCTACTAAACACTCATCTTCTTTGAGATAAGGATTAATGGATACGAGATCAAACCGGTTATCCATCAAAAACTGCCCCTTTGAATTAGGTGATAGAAGTTCTCTATCAATTACAAAAAAATGAAAAGGTGATAAGAAACCTTTATTGTGAATTTATAACTTACCGAAAATAATTGCATTTTGCATGTAAAAATTTTAATTGTATTATTGATAGATATGATTGAAGAAGAATCATTCAAAAATCTCTTCCTCCATTCACCCATTGGGCTTTTCATTCTACAAAAAGGTCTGTTTGTCCTTGTAAATAATAAATTCGAAGAGCTTACAGGTTATAGCAAGAATGAAGTCTATAACATCCACTATGAAACCCTTGTCTACCCAGAAGACAGAACAACCTGTAGGCTTAAGGGCATAGAGACAATAAAAAAAGCTCAAAACATACCATACAGGTTTAGGGCTCTTAGAAAAGATAATGAAATAAGATGGGTTATGGCAACTATTACCTCCGTACAATATAAAGGGATACGCTCTGCATTGGGTGCATTATTGGATATCACTGAAGAGAAGATACTCGAAGAAAGACTCTATGAAACAATGGAACAGCTCAAAATTGTTATTGAAACGGTCCAGGATGGGATAACATTCAGTGATGAAGAAGGCAGGTTCTATGTCTTTAATACAGAAATGGAGCGACTTACAGGCTACACAATGGATGAGGCAAACTTATCACAAAATTTTTTGGCACTTATATATCCAGATGAGAATGAATACGCAAAGGCATATGAGAGGCTGAGCCTTGTAAGAGAAAAAACTTCCTTAAGGAATATCGAGACTGTATTTACTACAAAACATGGTGAAAAAAGGCATGTCCTCGTCTCCACATGTCTTATACCCTATAAGGAAAAAACTATGTATTTAAGTATATGCCATGATATAACAGAGCAAAAGCAGGCAGAATTAGCATTAAAAATCTCAGAAGAGAAATACCGTTCAATATTTGATAATGCCGTAGAGGGTATATTTCAGTCAACCCCTGAGGGCAGATTCTTAACTGTCAATCCAGCTCTTGCAAAGATGTATGGTTATTCTTCTCCAAAAGAGCTTCAAGAAACAATAATAGATATATGGTCGCAACTGTATGTAGAATCCAAAGACCGTCTGCATTTAAAAGAATTACTTGAAAAAGATGGTGTTATCTATAACTTTGAGACACAGCTATATAAAAAGGATAAAAGCATTATCTGGGTCTCAATTAATGCAAGGATCGTAAGGGATGAATCAGGAAATATCCTATTTTACGAAGGGACAGTGGTAGACATTACAGACAGAAAAAAAGCAGAGGAAAGGCTCAATAAAACACTGGAAAGATTAAGGAGGGCCATTGGAATAACAGTTCAAACTATATCTAATATAGTAGAATCAAGAGACCCCTATACAGCAGGCCATCAGACAAAGGTCTCAAGGCTTGCAAGGGTCATAGCGAAAAAGATGAAACTGCCTGATAATGTAATAGATGGTATACGTATGGCAGGGCTTATCCATGACATAGGAAAGGTATCTATCCCCTCTGATATTCTGAGCAAGCCTGGGAGGTTATCGGAGATAGAAACCCAATTAATAAGGGTTCATCCTAAAAAAGGATACGAAATCATCAAAGATGTGGAGTCAGACTGGCCTATAGCTGAGATTATCTTACAGCACCATGAAAGGCTTGATGGTTCAGGCTATCCACAGGGATTAAAAGGTGACGAGATAATTCTTGAGGCAAAAATCCTTGCTGTTGCCGATGTAGTTGAGGCCATATCATCGCATCGTCCATATAGACCAGCCCTTGGAATTGAAGCTGCCCTCGATGAGATAGAGAAGAACAAAGGTAAACTCTACGATGAAAAGGTAGTTGATGCTTGTGTAAGGCTATTTCGGGAGGATGGATTTGTTTTTGAAAAAGAAAAATAATTACAGTTAAAGTTTGAAAGCAGGATACGACTTTTCAAAGATATACTCTTGACAACACATTTGATTTAAATGTAGAGATAACAATACCATAAACCCCGAATAGGAGGTATAACCACATGATGGATCGATGGACCTTTGGAATAACAATGCTCGTTGTGGGTATGGGCGGCACACTCCTTACACTTATTTTATTGAGCCTAATTATGTCAGTTCTCAAG
>JAKPCK010000019.1 GCA_029553295.1 Deltaproteobacteria bacterium
GAAAAAGAGTATTGGTCAGTCCACATGGAAGAAGAACATGCCAAAGATAGCAGCAGCCCATAACATCCCCTATGTAGCCACAGCATGTCCTTCATACCCCTTTGACCTCTTTGCAAAGATCAAAAAAGCAAGGACAGTAAATGGTCCATCATATATACATATGCTCTCTGTATGCCCTACAGGGTGGAGGATACCACCAGACCTTGCAATAGAATATGGCAAACTTGCTGTCCGGACAGGCGTATTCCCTCTCTATGAGGTTGAAGATGGCAGGTATAGAATAACATATAGTCCTGAACCATTAAGACCTGTTGCAAATTATATAAAAGGACAGGGTAGATTTAGGCATCTTAAGGAAGAGGATATAGCATTAATACAGGAGAGGACTACTGCAGAGTGGGAGGAGTTGAAATATCTCTGTGGCCTAAGATAGATATGTATCTTTAGTCTAAATATAGGGGGGATTATGGAGAAAAAACATGTGGAGGGAGACACACGTCTCAATCTGTTCCTCTATACTCTAAGCACATGTATCTGGTGTAAAAAGACCAAGGCACTTCTAAATGAACTAAAGGTGGGATACGATTATATAGATGTAGACCTCCTTGATGAAAGGGAAAAAGATTCTGCCCTGGAGGAGCTCAAAAAATGGAATCCCAAATGCACATTCCCATCCCTTGTAGTTAATAACAAAGAATGTATAATAGGTTATGATGAAAAGAGGATCAGGGAGGTCCTAAGTAATGAATGAAGATGTAGAAAACCTTTATCAGAGGCTAAAAGAAGAAGCTGAGGAAAGGGGATATCATCTTAATCCAGACACATCATTCACAAAAGACCTTGTATCCAGCCTTATAATAAATGAAAACCGATATGGATACCCCTCCTGTCCATGCCGGCTCGCCACCGGTGTCAAGGAAAAGGATATGGATATAATATGTCCCTGCGACTATAGGGACGCTGATCTAAACGAATATGGTTCGTGTTATTGTGCCCTCTATGTCTCTGATGAAGTAATAGATAACAAGAAAACAATAGGCGCTATCCCTGAGCGGAGGGGTAGTGAAAGGCAGGTATCTTCGGTAATCCATGTGTGGCGTTGCAGGGTATGTGGTTACCTCTGCGCAAGAGAGCAGCCCCCTAATATCTGTCCCATATGTAAGGCAAAGAAAGAGAGATTTGAGGCCTTTGAAAAAGGCCCTATACATTAAGATGCATCCATACATTTTAACTGGATGGATTAAATACAAATATCAGAGTGTTGCAGAGGAACTGAATTGAGATTTTCCTTTATATATGGCCTTGATTTGCTTGACAAAAATTACA
>JAKPCK010000020.1 GCA_029553295.1 Deltaproteobacteria bacterium
TTTATAAACGATTGTTCAAAATTACGCCCACGCCTTGATTCATCGCTAACTGCCAGTAGCCTTGCAAGAGTATAAAAATCCCTTACATCTTTATTGTCAATGCTTTCAAGGACCTTATAGAAATCACTTTCTTGATTGAAAAGAGACGGTCTAAGCTTTGATATTAGGGTATTCTTTAATTTTATAATTTCATTTATCGCATAAATAGATTTAGTTTTCACCTTTCCCTGTAATACACAAAGAGGGGATACATCTATGCCTATAAAATTTATACCTAATAATTGTGCCTCCAACGCCGTTGTCCCACTACCAGAAAAAGGCTCAAAAACATTATCGCCTTCTTTAAGCCCAATAATGTTCAATAACGCCCTAATCATTTGAGGATGAAACTTGCCCTTATAAGGATAAATCCAGTGAGTTAAATACTGATTTACAGACCGCGTTCTGTTCTTTTGGATAATTTGAAAGTAATCTGTAAAATTTTTACCGACAGATTTAAAGTAGGATGACTTTTTTATTATTCTTTCATTTAATTCGTTTGATTTATTATTTAACTTAAACTCTCTTAGCCCATTGGTAACTTCATAATCAGCACCTAAAGCATTCAATTCCAGCTCCGCCAGTGATAGCTCATAAATAAACTGAACATTATCAAGGAGAGTTAAGTCCGCATCTTTAGAATAACTGAAATCATATGCCCAAAATGGGCTTATATCTTCTGCTCTTTCCAACATTATTTCGCCCTTACGATTTGTAATCATCTATACCCTTTCTCTTGGCATTAATTATCACAATTTTGAGAGAAAATTGCAAACTGTATTTTAGGTGAGACTCATTCTCATCATGGTAGGGGAGAAAAATGCCGTTTATTATTCCTTGCTATGTATAAAAAAAAGCATCATACATCATATTAATGGTCTTCAATAATCCATATTCATATGTAAACCATCCAAGTATGAATGAGGTAACAACAAAAACAAAAAAGCTTATGGAGAAATTAGGGGTACATATTACGTAACGATAGGGGAATTAAGGTTTAATCATTCTACAGTCTCAGGCCTGTAGTCTTCATTAGGGCATGTCTACCACTAAAAACAAAAAATAAAAAAGGGAGGGGTATTTAGCCCCTCCCTTAATTTTATAGCTTTAAATCTTTGTTATTACCAGTTGCCTGTCCTTAGATATTCGTCTATTGATGCTGCTGCCTTTCTGCCTGCACCCATGGCGAGTATAACAGTTGCAGCGCCTGTTACTATATCACCGCCGGCAAAGACACCTTTTCTACTTGTCTTTCCTGTCTCTGGATCTGCCTCGATGTTACCGGATTTCCTTAGTTTCAGGCCCTCTGTTGTGGATGTCAATATGGGATTTGGACCCTGACCTATTGCAACTATAACAACATCCACATCTATAACATGGTTTGAGCCCTTGATCTCTACAGGTCTCCTTCTCCCTGATGCATCTGGTTCACCGAGTTCCATCTTCACACACTCAATACCTTTTACCCATCCATGTTCATCGCCTATGACCCTTACAGGTGCTGTGAGGAGTCTGAAGTCAATGCCCTCTTCCTCGGCGTGATGGGCCTCTTCTGCCCTTGCAGGCATCTCTGCACGGGAGCGTCTGTATATGAGATATACATCATCTGCACCCAGGCGTTTTGACACCCTTGCGGCATCCATTGCCACATTTCCACCGCCGATTACTGCAACCTTACTCCCTACCCTTACCGGGGTATCATATTCGGGAAATAGGTATGCCTTCATAAGGTTGGCCCTTGTAAGGAACTCATTGGCAGAATAAACACCATTCAGGTTTTCACCGGGGATGTTCATAAAATATGGAAGACCTGCCCCTGTTCCTATAAAGATGGCATCATAACCCTGTGCAAAAAGCTCATCCACAGTGGTTGTCTGACCTATGATAGTATCCACATTTATCTTTACACCTAGTTTCTCCACATAGTCCACCTCCCTCTGGACAATGGCCTTGGGTAGACGGAACTCAGGGATACCGTAAACAAGGACACCACCGGCCTTATGAAGGGCCTCGAATATAGTGACATCATGTCCCTTTTTGGCAAGCTCACCGGCCACTGTAAGGCCTGCAGGCCCTGCACCTACCACAGCTACCTTCTTGCCTGTCCTGTTGGGAATAGGCGGAACCCTTACATCACCCTGGGAAAGCTCATAATCTGCAGCGAACCTCTCAAGCCTACCAATGGCTATAGGCTGTCCTTTCTTACCAAGGACACATTTTGACTCACACTGGGTCTCCTGTGGACATACCCTACCACATACTGCCGGGAGGCTGTTAGTCTCTTTGATGGTATGTATGGCACCCATGAAATCGCCTTCCTTAATCAGCTTTATGAATTTTGGTATCTGAACATTTACCGGGCAGCCCTCAACACAGGGGGAATTTTTACAATTAAGGCAACGAGATGCCTCACGGAGTGCATTCTCTCTTGTATATCCAAGGGCAACCTCGTTGAAGTTCTGAATCCTCACCTTGGGATTCTGTTCCGGCATGGGCTCTCTCTTTCTCGCCTTCTTTGCTGCCTTTTCCTTTGCCTCAAGTTTGCACTTGTGGTCCCACATGGCCCTTCTCTCTTCCCTGCTATACATCTTACCACGCATAATAAGCTCGTTGAATTCAACCTTGTGACCATCAAATTCAGGACCGTCTACACATACAAACTTGGTCTCACCACCCACTGTTGCACGACAGCAACCGCACATACCAGTTCCGTCCACCATAATCGTGTTCAGGCTTACAACAGTATGGATATTATATGGACGGGTAACATCGCACACAGCCTTCATCATAATAACAGGGCCTATGCCTATTACAAGGTCAATCTTCTTCTTTTCCTCTATGACCTTCTTTAAGACATCGGTGACAAAGCCATGGTGTCCGTATGTGCCGTCATCCGTTGTGACATAAAGTTCATGGCTTATTGCCCTCATCTCATCTTCCAGGATAAGCATCTCTTTTGTCCTTGACCCGATGATATTTATCATCTCATTGCCTTTTTCATAAAGGGCCTTAGCAATAGGATATACAGGTGCCACACCAACACCGCCGCCCACACATACAACAGTCCCGAATTTGTCTATATGGCTCGGTTTTCCCAGTGGCCCTACCACGTCGAGGATTGTCTGGCCCTGATTGAACCCTTCCAGTTTTTTGGTGGATGTCCCAACCACCTGGAATATAACCGTAATAGTCCCTTCCTGACGGTCAAAATCTGCAATGGTTAAGGGTATCCTCTCTGCATAATCATCTGCCCTCAAGACAACGAACTGCCCTGGTTTTGCCTTTTTGGCGATATCAGGTACATAGAGCTTAAAAAGGGTAATGGATGGTGCCAATTGCCGTTTTTCAATTATCTCGTTTTTTTTCAGTTCTTTCGCCATGACCTCTCCTTTTTTTGAAATAATTACTTTTATTTTTTCTGTTTAATCGGCAGTTTGACTGTAAATGTTGTACCTTTTTTAGGGGTGCTTTCAACATCTATACGGCCAAAATGCGACTCAACAATCTTCTTTACAATAGACAGCCCGAGACCTGTCCCTGTAGTATAACGGGTCTCAGGGCACGATACCCTGTAGAACTCGTCGAATATGCAGGGAAGGCAGTCTGCCTCTATACCTATACCTGTATCTGCAACCTTGATATTGAGAAAGTGCTTATTTGGTTTTGCGCTTACCATAACCTTGCCGTTTTTCACATTGTATTTTATGGCATTGGATATAAGATTTGTAAAAAGCTGTTCCATCTCTGTTCTATCTGCCTCGACAAGGGGCAGGGAATCAGGGATATCCATCTCAAATGTAAGGTCCTTTGATTCAGCCTGACCCTTTAAAAGCTCCACTGTATTCTTAATTATCCCTGATATATCGAGGGGCTCTTTCTTTCGGACAGCGCTTCTTGCCTCGAGTTTGCTGAACTGAAGGAGGTCATTTATCAGCTCTAAAAGTGAGCGCGCCCTCTGTCTTGCCCTCTCCATCATCTGTCTATACATCTGCGGGTCACTACCGGCAGCACCGGTAAGGAAGGCAGTGAGATAACCTTCTATAGCAGAGACAGGTGCCCTTAATTCATGGGTAACCATTGCCACAAACTGGGACTTGAGTTTATCAAGCTCTTTTAGCCTTGTAATATCCCTTAATGTAGCCACAAGACCCAGGTCCTGTCCTGACTCATCATCCCTTATTACAGAGACATTCACCATTATAGTCTTTGATTCCGGTGGAGGCAGTTCTATCTCCTCTGTTATGCTTGTATAATTTGATGCCTCCGGGGAGCATGCCTTTTTAATAACCCTTATCAAATCCTCATTCTGGACAATCTCTGATATCTGTCTGCCCAGCTCAAGCTGTTCATTCAGGTTAAGCATCCTTATGGCAGCAGGATTCCACAGAACAAGCTGGCTCTCCCTGTTGATTACAAGGACGCCATCGGCCATGGAGTTGATGATGGCGTGCATCTTAGATTTCTCATTGGCAATCTCTAAGAGCTTCTGGTCCCTCTCCTCCATGAGCCTTTTGGTCTGGAGGCGAAGACGCCTTGTCTCTATGCCCCTGTTTATAACTGCAATGAGATTGTCCGGTGTAAAAGGTTTGGGTATATAATCATAGGCACCATGTTTTATGGCCTCTACCGCAGTTTCAATGGTGGCAAACCCTGTTATGACAATCATTATAATCTCTGGGTCAATCTCTCTCACATGACCCATCATATCTATACCGCCCATAACAGGCATCATCAGGTCTACAACTATAAGGTCGTAATGCTGGCTCTTAACAAGCTCCAGACCTGCCTTGCCGTTTTCAGCAACATCTACGGCATAGCCCTCACCTGCTAGTATCCTTCGGCACCCCTCACGTATGCCCTTTTCATCATCTACAACGAGTATACGAATCTGCTCACCCATCTCTAATCTCTTAAAATTTCATGGCAGCCCTTAATATATCAGGCCTTTTTGTTCCTTTCCAGGAGTGCATTTATCCTCTTAATGAGTTCCTCGGGACTCAATGGCTTGTTTGCATAGTCATCAGTCTTCATCCAGTATCCATCAAGCTCCTGAGAAAAGTCCATCCCGGTTTCGCTCCCCACTGCAGTAAGCATGAGTATGGGGATGTTCTTATAAACCGGGTCAGCCTTCAGGGCCCTTGCAACAGCAAACCCTGTATCATGTTTCTCCATCATCAAATCAAGGACAATAATGTCAGGCTGTTCAAATTTTACCTTGTCCATAACCTCGCGACCTGCATATGCCACGGCAACCTCAAATCCATTGTTTTCAAGAACAGCCTTGTTCAGGTCGATAAAATCAACATCGTTGTCCACAAGCAATATTCTTGTCTTTCTACTCATAGTCTCATCTCCCTGTTAAAGTATTTTTAAAGGTAGAACTATTGTATGAAGCTACCTTTAGTATCCTCTGTAACATCATCACCTGAGACAGAGACTGGAAGATAAATAATAAAGGCAGTGCCCTTACCTAACTCTGTCTCAACATCTATCTTTCCCATGTGCCTCTCAATAATACCGTAAGATATGGCAAGCCCTAAACCAGTGCCCTTTTCCTTTGTAGTGAAAAAAGGCGAAAATAGATTGCCCATAATCTCTGGCGGTATACCAGGGCCTGTATCCTGTATCCTTATTTTAATATAATTTTTATCTATTGTGGTAGAAATTATTAATCTTCCATTTCCTTCCATGGCCTGGGCAGCATTCAGTATTATATTGAGGAAAACCTGTTTCAGCTTTGTTTCGTCTGCCACTATTGTAGGCAGGTCCTCGTAGAAACTCTTCTCTATCTTGATATTGTGGAATAGAGACTGGTTCACCACAAGGCCTAAGACATCCTCAAGCAGGTCATTTATATTCATGGGTCCTGGTCTTAACTTTGTCTCCCTTGCAAAACTCAAAAGACCCTGGACAATCTCTTTCGCCCTGTTTGCCTCGCTGATTATCAGGTCTATATCCTCCCTTCTCGGGTCATCCTTGTCAAGGCCCTTCTGGAGTATATGGGCATATATCATGATTGTCCCTAAGGGGTTATTAATCTCATGGGCAACCCCTGCTGCAAGCTGACCAATGGACGCGAGCTTCTCTGTCTTTATAAGCTGTGCCTGTGCCTGTTCCAGTGCCTGATGGGATATCTGTAACTCCTTATGGGATTTCTCAAGCTCCTTATATATCTTTTTGCTCTGTTCAAGAAGATATGGGAGACAGTATTCCTCATCTGCTATACCCTGGGCCACGGCTATTGCCTTTTCCCTGCAGGATGTATATCCACAGGCACGGCAATCCAGGTTTCGGTTTGGCGGGAGCTTGTCTATCTTTTTTAATATAGCCCTTATCTGTTCTTCAGTTGGAGATGGCAGCCTCTGCTCCATATTATAGAATTCCCTGTGCAGGTCTATAGATTCATATCTGTCAAGCTCTGCAATAACAGCAGATACATCCTGTTTCTCCATCTCCTGCTTTGCATATCTCACAACCTTCTGACGCCTTGCCAGGACAGAGAGTTCACGATTGACAAAAGGGCCGTCAACACAGCCATAGCAAAACAGAAAATCGAGAAACTTTGCATTTATATATCCCTCGGCAAGCTGGTTGAGAGAGCCTATGGTGCGTCTGTGACCAAAGGTTACTGTTATATCATCCATCAATATATCAAAATGGGCACCTGTGCTCCTGTATAAACCACCTATTACAGAGATTACCCTGCCGAGAAAGGGCTTGGGCCCGTCAAAGGCTGTCTCTTCAATATTGCCACCGTTCTCTATATCATCCTTGAGGAGTTTTTTTAAGTCCTTGAATGTAATGACGTGGTCTATAGCCCCTGCCACCTCAGGGCTCGACATCTCTTTTAACTGGGCAAGACAGGGTGTAATGTATATAACCTTCCAGTCACTGCCTTTAGTGGCCCTTGCAATCCTCCCTATGGCAATCATGGGGGAGACTATGGGCACAAGATTGGGTATAAGAACAGGGAGATATTTCTGGATATAGAAGACAACCACAGGGCAAAAGGATGATATTAAAGGCCTGTCCGTGTCTTCTGAAAGGAGTTTTCTGTATGCCTGGCTTACCAATTCTGCACCGAATGCACCCTCCCAGACCTCAGTGAATCCTGCTTTTTTCAGAACAGTTACAAACTGACCAGGTGTCCATCTGTCAAGCACTGCAGGGAAGGCAGGGTCAATACAAGCTATGGTCTTCTCCTTATCTGCCAGGAGGTCAATGACCTGCTGGAGACCACTTTTATAACTCAATGCCTTCTGGGGACATTCAGTTATACAGCTTCCGCACATTATGCATCTTTCATGGAGGATCCTTATGCTGTCTCTTTGAAGTTTTATTGCCTTTGCAGTGCATATCTGGATACAGTATGAACACTTACGACACCTGCGATTATTGACAGTAATCTCATATATACGGTCTTTCTTCTGTGCCATATGTCCCTGTCTATCTAATGATGCTATATGTGCCATTGATTTTTTTGAATGCTGTATAAGTTATCTTTTATAACCGCTTAATTTTTCAAATCAAAATTCAATAATGAATTTGTGATAATATGCACAACCTATGGAAAATTGTCAACAACAAAAAAATAAAATGCTGGTTATGGATGCAGGTAATTTTATGCAATGGTATTAATTATCCATCTCCATCATGCTATAATGGGATGAAGATAAAGCAGATATGGCTCAATATCCGAGGTATTTTTAAAGACCCTTTAATGGACTAAGGGTTATCCTAGGTTTTATCTATTTACCCAGTATACCCATCTTTATATTTACGAAGGCATCTTCGTCAAGAAACTCTTCAAAACTAATCTCTTTTATAACCATACTGCTTCCGCACTCGGGACAGAATACATCACGGACCTCACATGATAGAAAAACATAACCGCATGTATCGCAAATATATTCGTCAGGTATCCTCAATTTTCTTCCTCCTTCTTTCTGTGCAATCCTTTGCCTCTTTAAAGTAATGGTTTATTATACACCTTGTTCTGAATTGACAGTAATCATTAGGATGGGGGCATGGGTTCTTATTGATGTCTATCGTCTGCTTGTATTTTTCACAGAGAAATTTATTTTCCATTAAAGGTGTTTAACATAGACATTATAAGCAAGATAGATAAGAAAGTCAATATG
>JAKPCK010000054.1 GCA_029553295.1 Deltaproteobacteria bacterium
CATCCTCTCGAGGTTTCTCTTCATCTCATGGTAGAAATGGGCCATCTTGAGGCCAAATGTAATAGGTTCGGCATGGATACCATGGGTCCTGCCTATCATGGGTGTGTCTTTATATCTTATGGCAGTTTCTTTTAAGACCTCCATAAATGCCTTTATATCATCTATAAGGATCCCTGAGGCCTCTTTTAGAAGGAGTGAGAATGAGGTGTCCAGTATGTCAGAAGAGGTTACACCCATGTGGACGTATTTTGAAGAAGGGCCTATATATTCAGAGATACACTCTATAAAGGCAACAACATCATGGCGTGTCCTTGCCTCTATCTCCTGAATCCTGGCAATGGAAAAGCCTGCCTTCTCTTTGATATTTTTCAGGTCTTCCTCCGGGATTATGCCCAGTTTTGCATATGCCTCGCATATAAGGACCTCTATCTCAAGCCACTTCCTGAATTTGTTTTCCTCTTCCCATATATCCGTCATCCTTTTTAGAGAATATCGCTTTATCATGGGTCTAATATTACATGAGGTCATATCCTTTGTCAATTATGAAAAAATAACACCCAAAAATGTTTGACCCTTTTAAAATCCTGTGTTATTCTCAATTAAAATAAGAGCTGGGCCTGTTCTAAGACTCGCTGTTTACAAATAAACCAATTTAGAGGGGAGGTATACATGTCAACGATATACGATGTATTTGCCAGGGAGGTGCTCGACAGCAGGGGTAACCCTACTATTGAGGTGGATGTAATACTTGAGAGCGGTTATATGGGAAGGGCTATTGTCCCATCAGGGGCATCAACAGGTGAGAGAGAGGCGCTGGAGCTAAGGGACGGGGATGCAAAAAGATATAAAGGCAAGGGCGTTAAGAAGGCTGTAGAAAATGTAAACGATATCATAGGTCCAAAGATAGAGGGCCTTGATGCCTTAGACCAGGTATACATTGATAATTATCTGATAGAACTCGATGGCACAGATAATAAGAGCAACCTCGGTGCCAATGCAACCCTTGCTGTATCCATGGCAGTGGCAAGGGCAGCAGCAGATTTCCTTGGCCTGCCCCTTTATCGCTATCTTGGCGGTGTCCATGCAAGGGAACTGCCTGTCCCTATGATGAATGTCATAAATGGAGGTGCCCATGCCCAGAACTCCCTTGATGCCCAGGAGTTTATGATTGTCCCTGCCGGGGCAGACTGTTTTAAAGAGGCCATAAGGATGGGTGTCGAGACATTCCATACACTAAAAGGGGTGTTAAAGGATAAGGGCTTTGCCACAGGTGTAGGGGATGAGGGTGGATTTGCCCCCCAGCTGAAGAATACACGAGAGGCCCTTGATATGCTCATGGTTGCCATAGAAAAGGCAGGCTATAAACCAGGAGAGGATATATGGATTGCCCTTGACCCTGCTGCCAGTGAGTTCTACAAGAAAAATAAATATCATATAGACGGCAACAAATGGACAAACGACAAGATGGTGGACTTTTATGAATCCTTGATAAACGAATACCCCATCATATCCATAGAGGACGGTCTTGCACAGAACGACTGGGAGGGCTGGAAAAAACTCACCCAGAGGTGTGCATCAAGGATACAGGTCGTGGGCGATGATATATTCGTTACAAACCCCAAGATATTTGCCGAGGGCATAGAGAAGGGCATAGCCAACAGTATTCTCATAAAACTGAACCAGATAGGCACGGTTACAGAGACCCTGACAACCATAGAGATGGCAAAGAGGGCAGGCTATACATGTGTCATATCCCACAGGTCAGGGGAGACAGAAGACACATTCATTGCAGACCTTGCCGTGGCAACAAATGTGGGACAGATAAAGACAGGCTCGGCATCAAGGAGCGAGAGGATAGCAAAATATAATCAGCTCATGAGGATAGAAGAGGAGCTTGGTGATGCCGCAGTATTCGGTGGGAGAAAGGTGTTTTATAGCATAAGATGAAGTCATATAAGCTAAAATACGGCAACACATACCAGTCCTTTGAACTCCCATCACAGTGGGATTCAGAGATATTAACCTATAGAGAACCAGGGCCTCTACCTGCTCAAGAGGCCCTGATTAATTCACTTAAAAACCCCATTGATGCAAAACCCCTGGATATCTGGTTAAAGGATTTCAAGAAGATTCTCATAATCTGTCCTGATATTACAAGGTATTCCGGGCTTGACTATCTATTGCCTCTTATCTACGAGAGATTTTTAAGGGATAAGGATTTAAGGGTTATCTTTGCCTTGGGCAACCATAGAAAGCAGACCGATGAAGAGAGGATGGGTATTATATCAGAGACACTATTTAAGATTATCCCTAATGTAGACCACGACTGCTTTGACCCGGATGCCTTAAGTTTTTTCGGCAGGACATCTTCCGGTCTTGAGGTGTTGTTAAACAAGATGCTCGTAGAGACAGATGCCGCTATTGTCACCGGCTCTATAAACTTTCATTACCTTGCAGGCTTTGGCGGTGGCAGAAAATCCATCTTCCCCGGTATTGCAGGATACGAGACCATACTGGGTATCCACAGTAAGGTATTTAACAGAGACAAACCAGGCAAGCATGAAAAGGCAAAATCAGGTATACTCAAGGGCAACCCCATGCACGAAGAGATTATGGAGGGCATAGCGCTTATCAGGACACCCATGTTTCTCATAAACACCGTGATAGATGATAAGAAAAACCTCTTAAATATATTTAGCGGTGATCTAAGGACTGCCCATGAGACGGGTTGTGCCTGGTATCTTGAACATTTCGGGGTAAGGGTGAGACAAAAGGCAGATATAGTTATCGTAAGCTCTGGGGGATTTCCCAAGGATATAAACTTTATACAGACACACAAGGCAATAGAACACGGGCTCAATGCTGTTTCTGAGAATGGTTATATGATAGTGGTGGGCAGGTGTGAGGATGGCCTCGGTAATGCAGATTTTTTGAGGTGGTTCGAATATCCCACCATTGAGGATATGGAGCCCCACGTCCGAACAAGCGACAAGGTCTATAGCCAGACAGCATATGCAACAAGGCTTAAGGCACGATATTGCAACATAATCCTTGTATCTGATTTAGATGGGGAGATGGTAAAAAAGATGGGTATTACCCCGGCAAGGACAGTCCAGGAGGCGATAGATTCCATAAGGCATGCGATAGGGCCGAAAAAAAGACCCTTATGTTATATAATCCCCAATGGTTCTAATATGTTAGTTCAATAAGGGAGGATACGATGGAGTGCATAGTAGAAAAGAATAAGGCATCATGCACATGTACATACGAACCATGTAGCAGAAAGGGTAAGTGTTGTGAGTGCGTGGCATACCACAGGAGCAAAAAGCAGATCCCCGGGTGTTTTTTCACCAGAGAGGGTGAGGCCACCTACGACCGCTCTTTTAGAAGATTTATAATGGAAAACAAGTAGTAAGGCAGTTGATTAGAAGATTGGATGATTGGAGGCTTAGCTAACCTTCCAATCTCCAAATTCAGCCTCTAACCTCCAACCTCTAACCCCCAACCCTTTGTGACCCTCTGCCCATTTAATCCCCTCTCTTTATTTTTGATTTTTATTCAGGTAATCAATACAAAAATTGAGCACTTCCTCTCAAAGAAGTTTCCTTGCCTTCATGGAGTTTATATAATCAGCAACCTTTGCATAACACCTATCACCCATGATTTTCCCTTTTTCAACCTGTTTAATCGGTATTATTGTTGTTATTACAACCCATATATATGCGTATTCACTATATATTTGGGGATGAGTCTCATAGAGGTTTTTTAACCCAACTTGCGCATCTCCCCCCCCTCAAAACATCCCATTTTTGCCTTTATGTCATCTCTAAGTAGGTGAAATCACATACACTGGGTCTCAAAAATAACCTTGGTAGTCCCTAAATTATTTTTTTCTCTTGACATATATATTGTTTTAATATATAATTACCCCATGTTCATTAAACCCATTACCATACCCAATAGAAAGAACAAAAAGAGGTATACATATTACAGGTTATGTGAGAGCTATCGTATAGGAGATAAAGTAAGACACAGAAACATCCTTAACCTTGGCACATTAAAAGACCTCCCTGACAGAAAAGACCATAAACTCCTGGCTGATTACATAGAGGCCATTGTCTATAAGAAGAGCTTTCTTATTGAACCTGATATCCCTGAGAAGATAAAGAGACTGGCAAGACATTATGCCAGTATCATTATAAATGACCACCTCTTAGACCTCCCCCATAAGGAGAAATCTACCTATACCCCTGATTATGACGAGATAGATATAAACTCCATAGAGCATGAAGAGGCAAGAGATGCAGGGGCAGAGTGGCTGTGTAAACAGATACTTCATAGACTTGAATTGGATAAATATTTAGAGACCCTGGGCTGGGAGGATAAATGGATAAGGATAGGGATGATATACGTAATTGCCCGCTTATTATACCCTGCCTCGGATCATGACACAGAGAACTGGCTCCATGACAACACAGCCCTGTGTGAACTATTTGACATAGCCCCCCATAAGATAAGCAGGCATCACCTATACAGGGTAAGCCACATGTTCTATAAAGATAAGGATAACATAGAGACCTATCTTTCAAAAAAGGTCTCTCAACTCTTTGGTCTTGATGATAAGATCATACTCTATGACCTCACCAATACATACTTTGAGGGGGAAAAGGAAAACAGTGAAAAGGCTAAAAGGGGCAGGAGTAAAGAGAAAAGAAGTGACTGTAAACTCATGGCCCTTGCCATGATAACAGATATATATGGCTTTCCCAGATACAGTAAGATATATCCCGGCAATATAAAAGATGAAAAGACATTAAATGAAGTAATCCATGACCTGGATAACCACAATCCATTCATAAAAGAACACAAGAGGATAATTGTAATGGATAGGGGTATAGCAACAGAAGAAAACCTAAAGCTCTTAAGGGATGGCAAACAATATGACTATGTGGTGGTATGCAGGGCCAGGATGAATGAGATAGAGGTAATGGATATAGAAAACCAGGGGGTAGAGCTACAGGACACAAAGGGTAACAGGATATGGGCCATGTGGGTTAAAGAGGCAGAAGACAATATCCTGTATGTAAAGAGCTTTAAAAAACAGCTCAAGGAAGAGAGTATGAAAGAGGCATTCTCAAGGCGGTTTGAAGA
>JAKPCK010000058.1 GCA_029553295.1 Deltaproteobacteria bacterium
CCTCCACTACCTTTGCCAGCTTTTCAAGAATCAATATTCTCTGGTTGTGCTTAACAAAATATATCAAATAATGGTAGGGTATAAACAGGTTATTTAAACTGAAAATCTTTAAAATATTGAGAGGGCAGGCTAATACACAACAGATAGTAAAGAAGGGATGAGAGAGCAGCAAAGACCACAGTGTTATAGATGATATTCCATGGATATGAAAGGCTTAAAAAATAGGCTATGAGGAGGATACTGGCATTATTAAATCTTGTGTTTTCAACTATTTTTCTGTCTTTTATTGCCATCATTATTGCCCCGTTTAATTGTTCGGAGAAAATAAATAATGCCCTTGCCAGGCTATGGGCAAGACTACATCTTTTTGTAAGCGGTATAAAGGTAATTTCTGAAGGTTCGGAAAATATAGAGGTGACACCATGTGTGTTTATGTGCAATCACGAGAGCGTCCTGGATATATTTGCCCTTTACTGTTCTTTAGATGTGCCCTTTAAATGGATTGCAAAAAAAAGAACTATTTTCAGTACCTTTTCTTGGATGGGCATTAAAGGCAGGCGGGCATATAGATATGGATAGAAAAAATCCGAGAAAGGCAGTAAAGGCATTGAATAGGGCAGCCCATTACCTGGAAGAGGGGAAGAATATTATAATCTTCCCGGAAGGCACATGGGGCAGGGGGGATAGGTTACTTCCCTTTAAAAGGGGCGGATTTAACCTTGCCATAAAGGTAGATGTGCCTATAACCCCTGTGGCCATTAAAGGAACTGGCAGGCTCCAGCCCGAGGGTAGTTATGTCCCGAAATCAAAAGGTTTAATAAATGTCTCTATTGGAAAGCCCATATATCATTCAAAAGACATATCATCCAGGGCAAGGCTTATGGAGGAGGTGAGAATTGAGATAGAGAGGCTTCTGGCAGAAAATAATGATGGAGAATTAAATATTTGATTAAAACCCCTTGCCAGACTTTATCTTTTTATCCTGTATAATGCTGTTGCCTCTGTCCAATCAGCAGGTTCAAGCTGATTGAGCCTTTTCACCAGGTCGCTTATCATGCCTGTAGATTTCGAGTCATAGACCTTGAACATGCCCTCTTGAAAACCCAGTGGAATGAGTTCTTCTTTGTTTTTTGTAGCTATAATCTTAACCCTTTCTTCCGCAAGGTTTTCTTTGAAATCCGGGAGGAACATGGCTTTTAGATTTATAGGACTCCCTGGGGGAGGAAACTCGTATACCTTATTCTGCTCAATACGATTGTCTTTATTCATAGAATTGGGCAGAAGCAGTGTAACAGAGCCATCAGCAGCAATTGAAAAGATATACACATAGCAGTCATTGTTGGCCTGATAAAATATCTTTATTGTATCGCCCTCTTTTAAATCTGTCTTTGATAGGGAAAGCCTTATTGTTATATCATGTCCCCTTTCAGGGTAAACAGGCTCTACGAGTGCCTTGAGACTTACCCTATAGAGATTTCTGTCTTTTCTGTCCCAGCCCTCTTTTATGATTTGTGTCTTTTTTATCCTCCCCTTAACAGATGCATAGATCAGGTCTTCTGCCAGTTGGGCATTTGTCACAAGGGTGTGAGACCTTATGAATGCCCCTACTGACTGCTCTATTGCCTTATTCTGGGCATCTCTTTTAGCCCTTTCCATAGCCTCCTTTGGTGTATCTATCTCACTCATATAGGCCTCGCCTGTTGTCTCAACCCACATAGGTTTTTCAGAGGCGAGACATATCAAGGACAAGAGATAGAATATTACCAATGAAAAAAATATTTGAGATACAGCCCTCAAGTGTTCACCTTTTAACCACTATAGCATCAAACCCTGTTGATTTCAATTTAAGGTCTTTGTAAAACCATGCTGTTGTCTTATCCTGTCAAGATTTCAAGGATCTCCCGGTATCTCCTTGCTGTCTTATCCACTATATCTTTCGGTAGCTCCGGTCCTGGATACTTCTTATCCCAGTCAAGGGTGTTCAGATAATCTCTTACAATCTGTTTATCGTAGCTGTCCTGGGATTTGCCGGGTCTGTAGTCCTTCATGGACCAGAATCTCGATGAATCAGGGGTCAGTATTTCGTCTATAAGGATGACCCTGCCGTCAATCATTCCAAACTCGAATTTTGTATCGGCAATGATTATGCCCTTTTTCTCTGCTATACTGCATGCCCTGTT
>JAKPCK010000069.1 GCA_029553295.1 Deltaproteobacteria bacterium
TGCATGGCTTATTGATTCATAAGCCTTCAGGTATACCTCCTGGTATTTGAGGGTTTTCCAGAAACGTTCAATGAATATGTTGTCCATCCAGCGATTACGACCGTCCATACTTATTTTGATGTTGTTCTTTAATAGAATGTCTATAAACTCGAGGGAGGTAAACTGACTCCCCTGGTCTGTATTGAATATATCAGGTTTCCCGTATTTGTATATTGCTTCCTCAAGGGCCTCTATGCAGAAGGATACATCAAGGGTATTGGATAATCTAAAGGATAGTATCTTTCTACTTACCCAGTCCATAATAGCTACAAGGTAACAGAAACCTCTTGCCATGGGTATATACGTTATATCCGAGCACCATACCTCATTGGCCTTTGTTATATTGATATTATTAAGAAGATATGGATATACCTTATGTCCTGGATGGGGTTTAGAGAGACGGGGTTTCTTATAGAGGGCCTCTATGCCCATCTTCCTCATAAGGGTGCGGATATGGGTTCTGCCTATGTTATACCCCTTCCTTTTGAGAATGCTTTTTATTCCTCTTGAACCAAAACAGGGTTCTTCAAGATGGATTTCATCTATGAGCCTGATAAGCTCCTTGTCTTTGTCACTTAACGGGACAGGATAATAATATACGCTTGATCGAGAGATTTGTAATATTTTACATTGCTTTGTTACAGGCAAAGGATGCTCCCTGTTAATCATCTCTTTGCGCTCGCAGCGTTTATACGCCCGAGCGCGACTGATAAAAAATCATTCTCCATGGCAAGCTGCCCTATTTTGGCATGGAGTTCCTTGATGTCAGGTTCTTTTGAATGTTTACTATTTTTGTCAAAGATCTCAGGGGCTCTATCCAAGAGTTGCTTTTTCCACTCTGTTATAAGATTTGGGTGAACCTGAAATCTTTCTGATAACTCCACTAATGTCTGTTCTCCCTTAATTGCCTCTAATGCTACTTTTGCCTTAAATGCTGCTCCATGATTCCTTCTGGGTCTTTTTGTCATGTGTCTGCTCCTTTCT
>JAKPCK010000079.1 GCA_029553295.1 Deltaproteobacteria bacterium
ACGGCCTGTGCCATGAGATGGGATGTGCTGTGCCTCAATACCTCCAAATCAATATGGGTCTCTTTTTCCAATTTAAATCAACCTCTTTTCTTTCAATCTGAATCAGATGTTACTTTTAACATTTTTATCTTTTCCTTGTCAATTCAAAGATATAGGAAACAAAAAATATTTTTAAAAAAAATATGTGTTTTAACACCGTGAAAATTAAATTATCTTTTTATCTTGCCTGTAAACTGGTATCACATATGGCCCCTCAGGGATGACTGCAATATGCCTGTCCCCTGACTCTTTAATACTTTTGAGGATCGACCCCTCAAGGGATGAGACAACCTCAATCCCTGTCAGCATTTTTTCTTCTTCTTTAAGACCCTCACTGTAAATGTGGAGCCTGCCTTTTTTCATAGCCTTGATCTGCATGACAGTCTCCCATTCATCTATGGATGCAGAATCCTTTTTTAATGTCTCTTTAAGGAACCTATCTATACCCAGATTGATCAGTCTTTTTTGTGATTCAGCATAATCTTTCGTCCCCAGCCCCTCTGTGCATTCTGAGACAATAAACATGTCCCCTCCAGGCTCGAGTATATCGATTGCCCCCACCATGCCCTTAACAGTCTGGTAATAGTTTCTATCCAGGGGATATCCTGCGCTACTTGTTATAACTGTCCTGTATCTTCTTGAAACAGGTATCTCAAAAAAGGGTTTGGCATATAGGACTGCATCAATATGGCTTTCCTCTATACCACCGAAGTTTATGAAAGATATGTTGCGGTGTTCATCTATAACTGTATTTATTGCAAGGCACCTGCCTATCATCTTTATGGCCTCCATCTGTTCTGCATGCATGGGATTTTTCTGGATTTCGCAGTTTTCCACGCCATCTATCATTAACATCCGTGCTGAATGGAGAGCCCTTATGGTATCATGATGTGCAATACCGGGGATAATAACCTTCCTCCCTCCTGAGTATCCTGCCATAAAATGCGGTTCTATAAGACCGATTACAATACGGAGGCCTGCATTGACAAAGCGTCTGTCTATCTTAACAGGCATCCCCTTTGAGGTTGTCCCCAGATAGATATGATCATCGTCATTTAAGGCAAAGTGGTTGACAACATTAACATTTTTTAGAACCCAATCGCTTCCCACCAGCTCCCTCAGCTCATCACCCTCATTGGGTCTATGCAGTCCTGTGGCTACAAGGACTGTGATAGAGGAGGGCCCAAGCCCTGCTTCAATCAGTTTCTCGATGAGGACAGGGAGGATGATGGAATTGGGGACAGGCCTTGTGTTGTCGCATATAAGCATACATGCATCTTTACATTTGCCTGCCTCATCTTCGAGAGGCAAAGAGGCAACAGGGGTTGAAAGGGCTGTCTCTACTGCAAGGCCAGGGTCTTCAATGACAGGCATTACCCTTTTTTTGATTATATCAACCTCTGTGTCGTCGGGCAGGTCAATATTTAGACCCTTTCTCCCGTATTTCATAGGTATACGCATATTTTCTCCATGGTTCTACTTTAATCAATCCACCTTACAAAGCTATCGATACTATCCCTCGGCGTCTTGAACTCATTGATGGGGTTTGTCCAGTCGGGATAGCCTATGGCAATACCTATTACAACATCCTTGTTCTCCGGGATATCGAGGAGTTCTTTTATGTCATCCTCGTATGCAGATATAAGGCCTATAGGACAGGTCCCAAGCCCAAAGTCATACGCAATGAGGGTAATATAACCCAGGATTATACCTATATCCACAAGCCTTGCCTTGGAGAAGGCATTATCAAGACAGAGGATTATGGCAACAGGCGCCCCGTAAAAATTACAGCTACCTTCATTTATAAAAACATTGAAATCCTGCCCTATCTTCTCAAGATAGGGGTTCATAAGCTCAAAGGATGCAACCCCCCTCTTGCTGAACTGCTCAGCAAGTGGTTTCACATTCCCGGGGCTACAGGATATCTTTTTTTCCCTGTAGGCCTTTAAAAGCCTCCTGCTTAATCTTGCCTTTTCATCACCCATGACAACATAGAGTTCCCAGGGCTGAAGGTTTATGGCAGAAGGGGCGTTTGCGGCAAGTGTCAGTATCTCCTCTACTGTCTCTTTTGGGATTATATCGGGTTTAAATGCCCTTATGCTCTTTCTCTCTTTAATTACCTTCAAAAGCTCCATATCTTTATCCTCCAATTATCTAAAATTAGTCAACAAAGTAATAATACCATACCTTCTAGCTCAAGCGGATGGGATGTGCCCCAATCATATTTATTAAAGTATATAAATATCTCTTCCGCTTACAACTACGGGCACCTTACCCTGCAATGATTTGTTTAAGCTCGATTCCCGAACTCGCCATTAAGCTCAAACACGTGAATCGGCATAACCGCTGCACGGCAGCATGCATGCTTAAACTCATCACCAAGGTATCCCAAGGTATCCTCGTATGTCGCTTTAGAGATAATTTTTATAACCATATAAGCCCTATAAACTCAATAAACCCAATAAACCCAACAAACTCAATAAACTCAATAACTTGAAGGGATCTTAAGATACGCCCTAAAAGCATTATGGTATAACTTGAGGATAACATATCCGATTAAAATTTCAAGGATTATATTAACAGCGCTAAATGTTTATTATTTGTTCCATACTGTTCTAAAACACGCGCCTATTAAATAAAATTGTTCACATTAAAAATTTTTTTTGATAATATTACCACAATGATTAAGGCTGTTGATATAAACTGCGATATGGGGGAGTCATTCGGCGACTACAAAATCGGCAATGACGATAAGGTTGTCCCGTATATTACATCTGCCAATATTGCATGCGGCTTCCATGCCTCTGACCCTAATGTAATAGACAAGACAGTAAGGCTCTGTAAATCCCATAATGTCATGTGTGGTGCCCACCCTGGTTATCCAGATCTGATGGGTTTTGGCAGACGGTTTATGGACGTAGCTGAGACAGAGCTTATAAACTATATTGTGTACCAGGTTGGGGCTGTTAAGGGTTTTATGGATCTATACGGGGTTGTACTCCAGCATGTAAAACTCCACGGTGCATTATACAACTATATGGTCAATCAGGAAGGGGTGTTTTTAAAGATTATAGACACCCTAAAGAAGGCATTTGGAGATATAATATTTCTAACCCTTGGCACAGGCAAGACCTCAGGGTTTAAAAAAAGGTGCAGAGACATGGGGATAAAGATTGCCCTGGAGGCATTTCCTGACAGGAACTATACAGATGAGGGTGAACTCCTGCCGAGAAAATATAAGGATGCAGTACTCCATGACAACGAGCTTATAGCCAGAAGGGCGGTTCAGATGGTTAAGGAACAGGGGATAAGGAGTATAAACGGCAGATGGATTGACATGGATATAGACACCCTCTGCATCCATGGAGACAATGAGGAGAGCATAGAGGCAGCCAAGAAGATAAGGGATTATATCATACAGGAAGGGATAGAGGTTAAACCCCTGTCAGGGTTTATTAAATAGATTTAATATTTTGGACCCTGTGGGCATGTCTTTTTGAGGGATAGGCCCTGTTGAACAGCAAAAAATGTATGGAATATCTAAGATACGGTGAATGCGGGATAAGGATTGTATTCGGTGACACTATCGACCCGGCCATAAACAGTCGGGTTATCAATTATTATCGCCATCTAAAATCAAAAGAAATAACTGGTATCATAGACATAGTCCCCTCCTTTAATGCTTGTCTCATAATATTCGACAATACGCAGATAGAGTTCCTTAGACTCCTTAATACACTAAGAGAAAACGAGGCAGAGGCTGTATCTCCCATAGAGAGCAAACCCCAGATACACGAGATACCTGTGAGATATGGGGGAGAATACGGGCCTGATATGGGGTTTGTATCATCGTACACAGGGCTTTCAGAGAAAGAGATAGTCCATATCCATGCATCCACTGTCTATACGGTCTACACAATAGGTTTTATCCCGGGCTTTCCTTATCTCGGCGTCCTCGATAAAAGGCTTTTTGTCCCAAGACTCACAACACCGAGAACCAGTGTCCCTGCAGGGTCTGTGGGACTTGCCCAGCTCCAGACCGGTATATATACCTTTGAATCCCCTGGTGGTTGGCAGATTATAGGCAGGACTGATATGAGACTCTTTGATTATAATAATCCACCGTATAGCCTGCTTCAGACCGGTGACAGGGTAAGGTTTATCCCGGTATGATAGAGATAATCAACCCTGGCCTCCAATCAATAGTAGTAGACAATGGTAGATACGGCTTTGCAGATATAGGCGTGCCAGCATCTTCTGCCCTCGATGGTTTTGCCTATAAGGCTGTAAATCTCCTAACAGGCCACCTAAATTCTCCGCCGGTCATAGAATCAATAGGCCCCATGTTCTCCCTTGTCTTCCACAGCAACATGACATTTGCCATAACAGGTGCCTGGGTAGATGGCACAATTGATGATAGACCCCTTACCTCCTGGCAGTCCATAAAGGCAAAAAAAGGCAGCATTCTAAAGATTAAAAGGGTTCTGAAGGGGTTCAGATACTATTTAGGTTTCTCTGGTATCATGGATCTGGAGAAGATAATGGGGAGCTATACAACAAATATGGAGTGCCATTTTGGAGGCTATGGAGGAAGGCCTTTAAAAAAAGGTGACACAATAAGGTTTACATTCATTAAGGAAATCAGCGAAAAATCCATGGACAGCGATACCATACCCAACATGGACCCCCCTCATATACTTCGGGTTGTTGATGGCCCTGAGGAGGGTTTTTTTAGAGAGGATTGTATAGGGGTTTTTTTCAGAGAGAGTTATAAGGTATCCCCAAAATCCAACAGGACAGGGATAACGCTTGCCGGTCCCCCTATTGAGTTTAAGGAAGGTGTTGAAAAAAGTATAATATCAGAGGGGGTCTTGCCAGGGACCATCCAGATACCCGGTGACGGGATGCCTGTTATCCTGCTCCATGAGAGGACTGTAGGGGGATATGCAAGGCTGGGGGTCATAGCAAGGGTAGACCAGGACTTACTTGCACACCTCAAGCCAGGAGATGATGTAGTATTCAAAAGGTTATCCCTGGGAGAGGCAGAACAGCTCTGGATGCAAAGGCAGAAAAAAATAAAAAATCTGTTAAAATTTGATTGATAATGTGTATAATGTATTCTGCGAAAGGTCTTGAGAAATAAAAAAAGGAGGTTAGGGTCATGAGGTCATTAAAGTCTTTACTTTTTATCTGTGTTTTGTTTCTGTCTTTGACGATTATCTCTTCTCCTGCCTATGCCCAGAAGGAGATAAAGATAGGGGTGCTCTATCCCCTATCAGGCGCCCTGGCAACAATAGGTAGGGACCTGCAGAGGGCAGCAGAACTGACTGCGGATATTATAAACAACAAGACCCCGGGCGTTGATATACCTATGGCAAAGTGGGGTGGCATACCAAATCTCGGTGGCGCAAAGATAAAGCTCATATTTGTTGACCATAGAGGAGAGCCTGACCGTGGTGCAGATCTGGCAAAGAGGCTCATACTGGATGATAAGGTTGTAGGCCTTATGGGTGCATACAACAGTGCTGTCACCAAGACAGTGAGTGCAGTAGCAGAGAGATACGGTATACCCATGATAAACGACTCATCCACATCACCTGACCTGACAGAGAGGGGGTTCAAGTGGTTCTGGAGGACAACCCCCCATGACAACTACTTTAACAGGGATTTATTTGAACTCCTGAAGGGACTCACAGAGGGTAAGGTAAGAGGTGTTAAGGCAGTGCCTAAGGCACAAC
Organism: Deltaproteobacteria bacterium; assembly: GCA_029553295.1. Taxonomy (GTDB): domain Bacteria; phylum Desulfobacterota; class Syntrophorhabdia; order Syntrophorhabdales; family Syntrophorhabdaceae; genus DTOV01. The sequence goes on from JAKPCK010000079.1 coordinate 5,778, forward strand.
TCCAGAACCTTGCCTATGCCTGCGAGAATACAGAGTGGGGTTCAGGCGTGGCAAAGTCCATTGAGGCATATGCAAAGGAATACGGTTTCACAATAAAAAAGGGTATCCTATACAATGCCAACTCCCCTGACTTAACTTCAGAGGCAAAGGCCCTATTATCTGTAAAGCCCGATGCCATGCTCTTTGCATCCTATCTATCTGATTCACTCCTTATGATAAGGACATTGAAAGGCATGAAGGCGCAGACAAAATTCCTCTGGGGACAGGATGCAGGCTTTGAGATGGCTGATTTTGCCAAACAGCTTGGCGGTGATATAAATGGTGTCCTTACGAGGACGGTCTTTATCGATAAGATAACAAAGGTCAAGAAGGTGGCAGGTCAGATAAACGCCCTCTACAAGAAAAAATACGGCGATGACCTGACAGGCGCCACTGCCAGGTCTGTTGTAGGTGTCCAGACTTGGGCATATGTCCTCAACAAGGCAGGCTCCACAGACCCCAAGGCTATACAGAAGGCATGCAATGAGATAAACATCCCGGCAAATGAGCTCGTTATGCCATGGGAGGGTGTCAAGTTTGACTCCAAGGGTCAGAATGTCCTGGGCAGGGGTCTGATCGGGCAGTATCAGAAAAAGCCAGACGGCAGCATCAGCCTTGAGATAGTATATCCTTTTGACCTGGCAACAGCCAATTTTATCTATCCATTCCCTGGCTGGAAATAGAAGGATATAGGACAAAGACCTCGGGGAGATGATATGACTTATTGAATCTCCCCGGTTTATCAAAGTCATATTAGAGAGAAAGATATATGCTTGTCATTGATGCGTTATTACAAGGTATACTCATAGGGCTCCTGTTTGCCCTTGTTGCCCTTGGGCTTACTGTTATATTCGGGGTTATGGATATAGTAAACTTTGCCCACGGTGAGTTTCTCATGCTGGGTATGTATGCTGTCTACTGGACAAACTACTTTCTCAACATAGACCCCCTCCTTGCACTGCCTGTATCTGCTGCCCTGGGTGCAGTCCTTGGTCTGGCATCGTATTATTGGCTTATCAGGTATCTGTTGAGGGGACCTGCCATCGCCCAGCTCTTTGGGACATTCGGTCTCATGCTCTTTCTCCAGTATCTTGCCATGTTTTTGTTCAGTGCTGATTACCGTATGATAGATAAAGGTGTCCTTGTTGGCAAGAGCTACTCTATTGGGCCTTTTATATTTGAGGGGACAAAACTCGCTGCAGGGATTTTAAGCCTTATTTCTTTTGCTGTTGTGTATTATTTTCTATACAAAACAAAGACCGGAAAGGCCCTCCAGGCCACTGCCATCAATAAAGAGGCTGCCACATATATGGGTATAAAGACAGACAGGATGAATGCCCTTGCCTGGGTCATAGGGGGAGGCACTGTGGGCATTGCAGGGGGACTCCTTATAAACTTCTACTATGCCTATCCTATGGTGGGTATCCTCTTTGTTATGATTGCCTTTGCCTGCGTTGCCCTGGGAGGCTTCGGAAGTATAAAGGGTGTATTTTATGCCGGGATACTCGTGGGCATACTGGAGATGATGTTTCCTGTCTTTGGACAGCTCATTGGCTCTGATTTCCTTGGCCCTCATTTTAAATTTACCGTGGTATATCTCGCCTATTTTATAATAGTTGTAGTGAGACCACAGGGGTTATTCGGATGGAAAAACTAAAAGACGCCCTTGATTTCAGTGATTTTTCAAAGACAGAAAGGATCTGCTTCATAATATTCACTATCTTTCTCCTTGTCTTTCCCTGGCTCGGGGTGGGCTCATTTGTCAAGACCGTTATGATTCAGTTCATGCTCTTTTCCCTTTTTGGGATGGGCTGGAACACTATAGGCGGATACGGTGGACAGGTGGAACTGGGCAAGGCACAGTATGTGGGTATAGGGGCTTATACTGTTGCCCTGATGATGGTGTGGTGGAAGGTCCCATTCTGGATATCCATGCCCATTGGCATACTCATTGCCCTGGGATATTCCTTTATTATAGGCTACCCATTATTCAGGCTAAAGGGTCACTATTTTGCCATTGCCACCATATGCACATCCCTTGTCCTAAAGGACATATTTGACAACTGGAATCTTGTGGGTGCTGCAAAGGGTATAGAGCTACCCATACACGAACACCCTGATTTCTTATACATGCAGTTCAAGTCAGACACATACTACTATTATTTTATAATGGGGCTCTTCTACATCGCCATCTTTTATATGAACTGGTTCAGGAAATCAAAGCTCGGCTACCAGTTGAGGATGATCAAGGACGATGAGGATGCAGCAGAGAGTCTGGGGATAGATATAAGGTGGTGCAAGATAAAGGCATATTCTATTGCATCTGCCTTTGTAGCCGTAGGTGGTGGGTTTATGGCGGTATATAACCTCTATATAGACCCGGCATCTGTGATGGAACTCTCACTGTCCATAAAGATAGCCCTCATGGCCATGCTGGGTGGGGCAGCATCACTTTGGGGACCAATCATAGGGGCTGCCTTTCTTGTACCCCTTGATAGGTTTCTTGGGAGTTGGCTCGGCGGTCACAAGGGTCTTACCGGCATAGATTTCATGATATATGCCATGCTCATTATGATTGTCTCTGCATATCAGCCAAAGGGCATATGGGGCATCATTGAACAGTTCCGAAAAAGGGGTAGATAATTTGGCTTTCCTTGAGGTAAAGAATATTGTTAAAGACTTTGGGGGGCTTGTAGCCAACAACAATGTCTCTTTTGAGATAGAGAAGGGAGAGATAGTAGGTCTTATAGGACCCAATGGTGCAGGCAAGACCACCCTCTTTAACTGTATCGTAGGTTATTACAGGCCCAGTTCAGGAAAAATACTCTTCAAAGGAAAGGACATTACAGGCTTTAAACCCTTTCAGACCAGCAGAGAGGGTATAGGGAGGACATTTCAGATAATGAAGGTGACAACAGGCCTCACAGTCCTTGAGAATGTAATGGTAGGTGCATTCAGCAGGACAGATAAAAGGGAGGTGGCTGAAAAAGAGGCCATGGGGATTATGGAGTTTTTAGGGCTCATTGATATAAAGGAATACCATATAAACGAGCTCCCCATTGCAAGGCAGAGAAAGGTGGGGCTCGCAAGGGCACTGGCCACAAAACCGGAACTCCTTATGCTCGATGAGGTGGCATCCGGACTTAATCATACAGAGACAGATGAGATGGTGGGTCTCCTAAAGATGCTCAACAAAGAAAAGGACATGACCATATTTCTTATAGAGCATATTATGGAGATGGTTATGTCTGTATCGAAAAGAGTTATAGTCCTTGACAGCGGGGTAAAGATTGCCGAAGGACTCCCTAATGAGATAGTCAAGAATCCTGATGTAATAAAGGCGTATCTGGGTGAAAAATATGCTAAAAGTCACTGAGATTGAGGTCCGCTACAGCGGCATACCCATAATCCACAATGTGTCACTGGAGGTAAACAAGGGTGAGCTTGTTACTGTTGTGGGCTCCAACGGTGCAGGCAAATCTACCCTTTTAAAGACCATAGTCGGGGCATTGCACCCCACAAAAGGGAGAATACAATTTGAAGGAAAGGATATACACAGGCTATCAACCCCTGATATAGTCCAGCTTGGCATAACTTATATACCCGAGGCCCGACTCATCTTCGGACCTTTGACAGTAGAGGATAACCTTGAACTGGGCGGGTTTATCCTAAATGACAAAGAGGAGTTGAAGAAAAACCTCGATTTTGTATATAGCCTTTTCCCCCGTTTAAAAGAGAGGCGACTCCAGATAAGCGGGACATTAAGCGGAGGGGAGCAGCAGATGCTTGCCATAGGCAGGGGCCTCATGTCGAGCCCAAAGCTCCTCATGCTTGATGAGCCATCCTTAGGGCTTATGCCAAAGCTCGTAGATGAGATGCTTGAGGCTGTCTCACAACTCCGTGAACTTGGAAAGACAATCCTCCTTGTAGAACAGAACGTCTTTGAATCACTCCAGCTTGCAGACAGGGGCTATGTCCTCCAGACAGGCAGGACAATCAAAGAGGGAAAGGGCAGGGAGCTTTTAGAGGCAGAAGAGATAAAAAAGGCCTTCCTGGGACTCTAACCCCTTAAATAACATGAAAATATGCCCTGTCTCATATTACTGAAAAGCAGGGTTCTATTACCTAAACTCTATATCACCGAAGTGGAGGCACTTTTTAAATGCCTTATACCTCTCCCTTATCTCGTTATATTCGAGCCTCTTTATCCTGTTTATGCCAAAGTCTTCTACATTGAAAGAGGCCATGACCGAACCCATTACTATTGCCTGCTTTATGGTGTCCTGGGACACGCTGCCCACATTGGCAAGGTATCCCATAAAACCCCCGGCAAAGGTATCGCCTGCCCCTGTTGGGTCAAATACCTCCTCTAATGGATATGCAGGGGCAAGAAAGAGTTCGTCCTGGGATGCCATAAGCACACCGTATTCGCCCCTTTTTACAACAATGCATGTAGGCCCGAGCTCCATTATCTTTTTAGCGCCCTTTACAAGACTGTATTCCTTTGTTATCTCCCTTAATTCAGACTCATTCACCACGAGCATATCAACCCTTTTTATGACTTCTATGAGGGCGGAAAACTTGTTCTCTATCCAGAAGTTCATGGTATCTAGAACCACTGTGGCAGGCCTTTTTAACTGGTCTATAACATGAGACTGGAGCTCAGGATCAATATTGGCAAGGAAGATGAAGTCTGCTCCAAGATACTCATCCGGTACCTTGGGCTTAAACTGTTCTATAACATTGAGTTCGGTCTTTAATGTAACTGCCTGATTGAGGTCGTATCCATATCTGCCTTCCCATCGAAATGTCCTGCCCTCATCTATGGATATACCTTTGATATCAACGCTCCTTTCTGAGAGGAATCCAATGGCAGCAAGGTCAAAGTCTCTCCCTACTGTTGCCACTATCCCCACATCGGCAAAGAAGCTGGCAGCATTGGTAAAATGGAGGGCAGAGCCCCCAAGGACGTCCTCGACCTTTCCAAAGGGGGTCTCTATGGAATCATAGGCAATGGTCCCTACAACGAGAAGATTTATCATGTCCCCATCTCCCAGGAGGCCAGGTATATCCTCTGCTCCTCTGTCAACTCGTCTATCTTTACCCCTTTTGATGCAAGCTTAAGGCTAGCCACATTCTTATCTATATCCTCAGGGACAGAGTATACCTTTTTCTTCAGGTTTTTACCATTTTTCCACATATGCTCTGCGCATAATGCCTGATTGGCAAAGCTCATGTCCATGACCTCTGATGGATGGCCTTCTGCACATGCAAGGTTCACAAGCCTGCCCTCGCCGAGGAGATAAATCCTTCGTCCATCAGCAAGGGTATATTCATCCATCATACCCCTTACCCTTCTCTTTTTTACCTTCATTGCCTCAAGGGCATCTATATCTATCTCCACATTAAAGTGCCCTGAATTACCTATTATTGCACCGTCCTTCATAAGCTCAAAGTGCTCCCTCCTTAAGACATGGATGTCCCCTGTGGTTGTTATAAATATATCCCCTATAGGGGCTGCCTCTTCCATCTTCATCACAGAATATCCATCCATGAGTGCCTCTAATGCCCTTAAGGGGTTTACCTCTGTTACTATTACATGGGCACCAAGGCCGCTTGCCCTCATTGATACCCCTTTACCGCACCAGCCGTAGCCTGCAAGGACAAAGTTTGCACCTGCAAAGAGGAGATTTGTTGCCCGCAGTATACCGTCAATGGTGCTCTGGCCTGTGCCGTATCTGTTATCGAACATATGTTTTGAAAACGCATCATTGACTGCTATTATGGGGAAACAGAGAACACCCTCCTTCTCCATGCTCTTGAGCCTTATCACCCCTGTTGTGGTCTCCTCTGACCCACCTATTATATTGTCCACAAGCCTTTTTCTCTCCCCTTCACTCAGCCTCTCCACCCAATCCCTCACTGTCTTGTGGAGGGCATCAAGCCTCCCCAGCGCTATCATATGGAGAGAGCCCACCAGATCTGCACCGTCATCCATGGTAAGGTTGGGCATGAATGCCAGGGCCTTCATTATGTGGCTGTAGTATACATCGTCACTTTCACCTTTTATGGAATAGGTCTGTATCCCGAAGTGCTTGACAATAGATGCTGCCACATCATCCTGTGTGCTTAAGGGGTTTGATGCGCATAGAGCCACCTCAGCACCGCCCTCTTTAAGGGTCCTTACCAGGTTTGCCGTCTCTGTGGTCACATGGAGGCAGCATGAGATCCTCACACCCGATAGGGGTTTCTCCTTAGAGAACCTCTCCCTTATCAACCTTAATACCGGCATCCTCCTCTCAGCCCATTCAATCTTTTCAAGGCCCTGTTCTGCAAGGCCTATATCCTTTATATCATAATCCATTATGTCCTCCTGTATAAATTACCAACAATCAGCCTTAAAGCTGTTAGTTAAAAAATAATGTTAAGGTTATCCGATTTTGATTAGATACCGGCCCTCTTTCTTATCTCATCCACCATGTCGAGCCTCTCCCAGTAGAACTCCGGCTCGCTCCTTCCAAAATGTCCGCCACAGGCGGTCTTCTTATAGATGGGCCTTAAGAGGTCGAGTTTTTCTATAATCTTTCTCGGCCTCAAATCAAATAGCTCGTTAACGATCTCTGCAATCCTGTCCGGGCTTATCTTTGAAGTACCCTGGGTATCTATCATGACAGATACCGGCCTTGCCACGCCTATGGTATAGGCAATCTGTATCTCAAGCCTGTCTGCAAGACCTGCGGCAACGAGATTTTTTGCAATGTAACGGGCCATGTATGAGCCGCTCCTGTCTACCTTTGAGGGATCTTTTCCTGAGAAGGCACCGCCGCCGTGGCTACCTACCCCACCGTATGTATCTACGATGATCTTCCTGCCTGTCATCCCACAATCCCCTTTTGGTCCGCCGATAACAAACCTCCCTGTGGAGTTGATAAAGATCTTGGTCTTGTTATCCATCATATGGCTCGGGATAACTTTTTTAATGACCTCTTCTGTGACCCCTTCCCTTACCGTCTCTATGGATACATCAGGGATATGCTGGGCTGCTATAACCACTGCCTCTACCCTTACTGGCTTGTGGTCTATATACTCTATGGTAACCTGGCTTTTACCGTCCGGTCTTAAGAAATTAAGGATGTTCTTCTTCCTCACCTCGGCAAGCCTGCCCACAAGCTTATGGGCATACATGATAGGCATGGGCATATACTCCGGTGTCTCATTACATGCATAACCGAACATAAGACCCTGGTCACCGGCACCCTGTTCATGGTCTTCTGTCTCCATGACCCCTATGGCTATATCCGGTGACTGCTCATCTATGGCAGTGATAACAGCACAGGTCTCCCAGTCAAAACCCATGGCAGAGTTGTTATAACCTATCTCTTTAACTGTCTGCCTTACAATATCAGGGATATTTACATAGCAGCTCGTTGTTATCTCTCCACCCACAAGGGCAAGCCCTGTGGTTATATAGGTCTCACAGGCTACCCTGGCTGCCTTGTCCTGCTCTATTATTGCATCAAGCACTGCATCGGATATCTGGTCTGCCACCTTATCAGGGTGTCCCTCTGCTACGGACTCGGATGTAAATAAAAACCTCGTCATACTCATTTTTTTCCTCCTCAGATTTATTTTAAATAATTACAGACAACATACATAACCAACATGGTCCCACAGGTGTACCTCAGGGTAAAAGACTGTAGGGTCTCTATTCATCGTAACACTTCATAAAATCCTGTGGGAACAGCCTTGCCATCTCTTTTCTTA
>JAKPCK010000087.1 GCA_029553295.1 Deltaproteobacteria bacterium
TCCCCCATGCTTTTAATCCACAGGTCTGATTTAACCACTTTTTCTTCCTTTTTTTAGCGTGGACAATTACGGCTGCAACTGGCGCTGAAGGAAACTAAAAACTTTTGGCCAGGAATCAGAAGCGGCTTTAGCCGCTCCTTCAGCTGTGCCGCCCAGCCCTTCCCATACATTGACGGTGGGCAGATAGAACTGGCGCATTGTGGTTGGATAATAGGGATAGGGTATCAGCATGTGCCCACCCTGATCGTAGGAGAGGAGCTGGTATGGGCGTTGATGATCGTGGGCCCTCAGTCGATCGATGGCTACCTGGGAGAGCATGTCAGAGGGCCATACCCCGTCACCGGGATTGCCTATGAGCAGAAAGGCTGCTTTGGAGTTCTCAACAGGGATTGTGGCCTCATCGATACTGGACCGCTGCATCTCAAGGCTGTAGAGGAAGGATGGCGCATCCAGATAGGGTGTGCCGTTCCTCTGAGCCTCCAAAAACAGTCTCTCCTGATCCTCACTCACCATCATCCGCAGATAGGGGAAGGCTCTGCCTTGATAGGTCCAGGCAGGAGCATCTGGGTTCTTGCCTATGCCCGACCAGATGACGCCGCTGGGCGTGTATCCAACGACGGCCTTAATCTGTGGGAAGAGTGAGGCGGCGAGCATGGCCAGCTCCCCTCCACGCGATGCACCGACGATCCCTATGCGGTCGCTGGCGACCAAAGGCTGGTGGCTCAGCCAGTCTATGGCCTTCTCAATGGTCTCCAGGGGTATATTCTCCAGAGTGGAGGGCAACCCCGGTCTTCCAAAATAAGCGAGGGCCAGTGTAGGCATGCGGATCTTGGAGGCGATGACGGCAGCCCAGCCTTCATTGTAGCCGCCCTCAGATCCCCCAAGCACTATGACCGCAGGGGTCGGCTCGGTGATCTCCTTTGGCCTTATAAATACCCCCACTATCGGGGCTGTCAGGTTCTCCTTGACCAGATCGACCTGGCCTGTGCGCTGGACCTCCTGGCTCTCCACCACCTGGCCGTCCACTGAGAGGCTCACAGTGAGGGTGCGGATGGCTGGGAAGGGCGAGACCATCTGGCCGGTCTGATGGACTGACATGGACCAGAAGAGCCCTGCCTGGTCGACCCCTTGATACGAGCCCTCCACAGGTGCGTCGCGCGATGTGTCTATGGTTCCTGCCGCATCAGCCCTAAAGGATGCCTCGGAAGACCAGGTGTTGCCGAACTGATCCTGACCTGATACCCTCAGCGAGGCTACCTGTCCTGAGGCAAGCCCGCTCGCCCGTATGCTGACTGGATCGCCTACCAGTACCTGTTGTGGTTCAACCCAAAACCTCATCCTATCATTTGCTCCATGGAAAGCGCAGCCCGCAAACAGGCATCCTGTCAGTATTACCCCAGGAAGGATCTTACCCAAACACCCAAACATGGGGAGCACCATTGAATGGATACCACTTGAGACTGTCTCATCTCTACACCTTGCACGATATTTTTTATTGATAAGAACTTTCTTTTCATTGTCGGTAGAATAGGAGACGCCGTCTTGTGAGCACTTTTGTTCGTTATCCTTCTTATCATCTTTTTACATTTTATCACTGAACCTTCCCCCATTGTCAAGACCAAAATTAGCCATTTTTAAGTTTGGTTTCCTCATATCCAACAGACATATTCACACCCATTGTTAAAGTTCTCTTCCCATTAAATAGACCTGTTTCAGGGTTTTATAGCTTAGAGCGCTGTGATGCCTCTCATTGTTATAGAATCTGAAATAGTTCCCTATGTTCTCTTCCGCATCCCATACGTCAACGTAATCTTTCAGGTAAACCTCCTCGTACTTGAGGCTCCTTTCTAATCTCTCTATGAAGATGTTGTCAAATACCCTTCCCCTTCCGTCCATGCTTATAAGGATGTTATGGGAAAGGAGGATGGACGTGAAGTCAGTGCTTGTATATTGTGAACCCTGGTCAGAATTGAATATTTCTGGTTTTCCCATAAGAAGAGCCTTATTCAAAGCTTCTATACAGAATCCCTGATCCAGGGTTATGGACAACCTCCAGGAAAGGACATACCTTGAATACCAGTCCATCACAACGGTTAAATAAACAAAGCCTCTTTTCATCCGTATATAGGTGATATCTGAGCACCACACATGATCTGGATGAGCTATTATAAGATCCCTCAACAAGTAGGGATAAATCCTGTGGAGTTTATCAGAAATGGAAAGCCTTTTCTTGGGATATATAGCGTGTATCCCCATAAGACCCATGAGCCTTTCAACCCTCTTATGGTTCACATGGTATCCTTTTGACCTTAAATACGCTGTCATCCTTGGAATACCGTAGAATGGGGTCTTCATATACTGTTCATCTATTATTCTCATAAGCTCAAGATTTAGAGGAGATTCGGGTTTGTGTTTATAATAATAGCTCGAGCGGGGAATACCTGCAAGCTCACACTGTCTTGAAATGTTTATAGGTTCTTCCATATCTATTAACCTTTTCCTTTCTTCAAGGGGAAGGTATTTAATTTTTTTTGAAGCCAGTCCCTCTCCATCTCAAGCTGACCTATCTTCTTCAGCAAGGCTTCTTTTTCCTGTTCATATGATTTTTCTATGTTATTACTTCCCTTTGAAAAGATACCGGGAAGTTGTTCCATGAATTGTTTTTTCCATGTGGTAATCTGATTGGGATGAACCCCATATTCACATGCTAATTCTGCTA
>JAKPCK010000124.1 GCA_029553295.1 Deltaproteobacteria bacterium
GATACTCCAGTTACACGACCCCCATGGTGGTGTGACCTTTGTGAGGGTACTGGATATGGACGAAAATATAGTAAGGCTCGACGCTAACCATCCTCTTGCAGGTAAAGAACTCTTTTTTAAAGTACAGCTCATGGAGATACTGTAGGATAGTTTTAGATTAAATAAGAAAACACAAAGGGTAATTTAATAAAAAGCTGTCTTGATAGAGGAAAGTGGCATACTTTATCATATAAAAGATCCTTGCAGAATATACTGCAAAGTTCTTGAAATTAGTCGAAGATGAATCTTCTCATACTTACTCAATTAAAATGTCATCGACAGGGGGCTCAAGGATGTATCTCATAGTTAGAGACTTTTTTTCAAAGGTCTTAAATGAGGTAAAAACCCCGATGTTTAATACCCGAGCAAATTCTATCATTAAAAACAACTCAAGAAAGATTCTCTTATCAATAATTTTGTTTTTATTGCTAATTATGGGTGTTTCTAATGAATGTGCTGCTCAATGGGGAGGCGAGATCATGGAGTCTAAACTTTTGGTGAACCCCGAGAAGGTTTTAATAGGTGATTCTATCAATATACAGGTAAAGGGTGTTTCTGAAGGCCAGATAATAACACTCACCATATCAGGGCATGACCAGTTCGGGAATCTCTGGCTTTCAAAAGCCTCTTTTAAACCAGACCAATCAGGTGTAATTGATACAGCCAGACATGCACCTTTCACAGGTTACTATGAAGGTATAGATCAGACAGGACTATTTTGGTCCATGACATGTAATAATCCCTGTGATATTGTTTCTCCTTTTGCTATCATGCCTAAACTCATTGTCTCTTTATTGGTAAATGGCGAGAAAAAAGAAGAAAGAATTATTGAACGTATAGCCTATCTTGATATAGAAAGGTATGATGTCACCGAACCAATAGTAGGTGTTTTTTATAAGCCCCATGAGCTTTCAGCTCCATCCCCTGCCTTGATTGTTCTCGGAGGTTCAGAAGGTGGATACAATGCAGGCTGGGCTTCTATAATTGCATCAAAGACCCGCCTCCCAACCCTTGCCCTTGCCTATTTCGGCAGTAAGGGGTTACCCAAAACCCTTGAAAATATCCCCTTAGAAACGATTGAAATGGCTATTGCCTGGTTGAATGGACAACCTTTTGTGAAGAAGGATTCTATCGGGATTGTGGGGGCATCAAGGGGTGGAGAGCTGGCCATACTTGCAGCATCTTTATTTCCCCAGATAAAATTAGTGGTGGGATATACGCCCAGCGGTGTTATATGGGAGGGTATCGGTAATGAACATATGCCTGCATGGACATTCAGGGGTAAACCGTTTCCATATCTCAAGTTCATGATGAATGAAGAGCAAAGAAAAAGTTTTATAGATACAAAAAGAAAGCAGGGAACCTTTTTTAATGCACCTATTTTTGAATATAGTCTGCAAAAACAGGAATCTCGTATTGAAGAGGCAACAATCCCTGCTGAAAAATCAAAGGCAGCTTTTCTGTTAATCGGTAATCCCGACGATGGTGTATGGCCATCACATAGGCTATCTCAGTTAATAATCAAGCGTCTTAAGATGAAGAATTATCCACGACCTTTTAATCTTTTGTCTTACAGCGAGGGTGGACATATGCTTATACCGTATCCATATTATCCCACCACCTTACGAAAATTCTATCTACCTACCGTTGGTGTATGGGAAGGCTTAGGTGGTAGTGCAAAAGGTGCTGCAAGGGCTGCAGAAGATTCATGGGCCAAGGTGATTGATTTTATTAGAACAGAACTGAAATAATGTTAAATCGTTAGCTTTACATTAATTAATAAAGGGCTATTAGGTAAAAAAGTTAAACAACCCCCTTACGTTCTCGTTACCTTTATCTTTCCCAGAAGTATTATAAATTTCTTGAGAAGATTATCATCAAAACAGTTTCTCATCCCGTTATCTCTGTGGGTTTTATGATATGGATGGCTTACCATGATCTTTACCACCTCTTTTGGTGAAAGTGCTTTTTTATAAGGTCTATTAGATGTCATGGCATCGAACACATCTATTATACGCATAATACGGGCAAGACAACTTATGTTTTCCCCTTCAATGTTAAAGGGATAGCCTGTACCATCGTAGTTTTCATGATGGTGCAATACTGCCTTTTTTACAAATGTGGGTATATCAGAATCAATGAGCATGGCAACACCGTTTAAAGGGTGTTTTTTTATCTTTTCCCATTCAAGTTCGTCTAATTGGCCTTTCTTGTTTAGAATCTCCTTTGGTATGTATGCCTTTCCTATATCATGGAGGAGGGCTGCAATGCC
>JAKPCK010000127.1 GCA_029553295.1 Deltaproteobacteria bacterium
TCAATGATGGAGACATTAAAGAGAAAAAATGAAGAATTGGCAGCCCTGCTCGATGTGAGTATGATACTCAACTCATCCTTTGAGCTGGAAAAAAATCTCTTAAATGCCATGAAAACATTATCTGAACACCTTGATATGCAAAGAGGCACCATAACCCTTTTTGATAGAAAGACAGGCGAACTGAGAATAGCTGTTGCCCACGGACTGACACGGGAGCAGATAGCAAGGGGAAAATACAGGATAGGAGAAGGTATTGTAGGAAGGGTAGTAGAGACAGGCTCACCTATGGTAATCCCAGACCTGGGTAAAGAACCCCTTTTTTTAAACAGGACAAAGGCGAGGATTGAAAAGGATAATGTATCTTTTCTATGTGTACCTATAACAATAAAAGATGAGGTTCTCGGGGTATTGTCAGTGGATAGGATATTCGATAAGATGGTATCGGTAGAAGAGGATCTAAGGGTTTTACAGATTATAGCAACCCTAATCGGTCAGGCCATAAAGATCCATAGTGCTTACGAAACTGAAAGGCAAAAAAAAGAAGAGCTTACAAAAGAACTGAAAAATAGATACAGCCTTCCCAATATTATTTCTGTATCTGATAAGATGCAGGAGGTAATAAAGACATGTCTTAAGGTAGCAAAGAGCAGGGCAAACGTACTTTTGAGGGGAGAAAGCGGCACAGGAAAGGAGCTCATCGCAAAGGCACTACATTATGAAAGCGACAGGTCGAGTATGCCTTTTGTAGCCTTAAACTGTGCGGCATTGCCTGAGACACTCCTTGAGGCAGAGTTGTTTGGATACGAAAAGGGTGCATTCACAGGTGCAGTAGGGGCAAAGCCTGGCAGGTTTGAGCTTGCAAATAAAGGCACCATATTTCTCGACGAGATAGGAGATATAAACCCCTCCATCCAGGCAAAACTATTGAGGGTATTACAGGAGCATACCTTTGAGCGTCTCGGTGGCACAAAATCCATCCACGTGGATGTGAGGGTAGTGGCAGCCACAAACAGAAACCTCGAGGAAATGGTAAAGGCTAACAAATTCAGAGAGGATCTTTACTGGCGATTAAACGTTGTGCCCATATTTATCCCGGCCTTAAGGGATAGAAGAGAGGATATTCCGCCATTAATCGAGCATTTTCTCAAGAGGTTCAATAAAGAATACGAAAAGAACATTACCATAAATCCCGATGCCTTAAGGTATCTCATAGAATATGCATGGCCTGGAAATGTAAGGGAACTGGAAAATACCATAGAGAGACTTGTTGTTTTGAATGAATCGGGTGCAATAAAGGCCGATGAATTACCTTCCTACATAAAGGATAGAATCTCCATAAAAAATCATACTTCAGAAGGTTCATTGATAGCGGAGAAGGAACGCCTTGAAAAAGAAAGGATTATAGAGGCATTAAAAAAGTGCAATTTTAATCAATCAAGGGCAGCAAGGCTCCTTGGGATTACCCAGCGACAGATAGGATATAAGATCAAGAAATACAAGATAACGTCCATTAGTTCTTAGATGTTTTCATGTTTAAATTAAATTATGATTTTGTTACTCTTTCTGATAAGTGATCGCGTTCTGTGGCTAAAAATTTGTATGATATTGGCATTGATTTAAATATTTCAAAGGGTTATATTAAATCCATCTTATGGAGACAAAGGTAGTAACATTACTCGATTACGGTGCAGGCAATGTGAGAAGTGTAGCCAATGCCATAGAGCATCTGGGGTTTAAGGTGCATTTTGTCGAATCCCCTTCTGATATAAAAAATGCAGAAAAACTCATATTTCCCGGCGTTGGTTCATTCGGCGAGATGATGAAAACACTAAAAAAAAGAGATTTTATAGAACCCTTAAGGGAATATCTTGGTTCAGGCAGGCCATATTTAGGCATATGTCTTGGCTTACAGGCACTTTTTGAGGGAAGCGAAGAATCGCCCGATGTTCCAGGTATTGGTTTTTTAAAAGGCAGGGTAAGAAGATTAAAAACAGATTTATCCATACCCCATATAGGCTGGAACAATATAAAACCGAAAAAACCATCTATTTTATTCGATTCATTAAAAGGCGATGAGCATCTATATTTTGTCCATTCCTATGTGGTTGAACCATCTGACAAATCTGTAATCCTTACTACAACTGACTATGGAGAAGAATTCGTAAGCTCAATACAGGTTGGAAATGTGATTGCAACCCAGTTTCATCCTGAAAAAAGCGGTGAAGTAGGGCTCAGGATGTTGAAGAATTTTCTTTTCAATAACAGAAGACCATATTTACCTCTAAGGGTTTATAAAAAGACCAAGCTGGCCAGACGGATTGTAGCCTGCATGGATGTAAGAGAGGATGATAGAGGAGAACTCGTTGTTACAAAAGGTGACCAGTATGATGTGAGGGATACAAAAACAAAAGAGGTGAGAAACCTTGGAAAACCTTCAAAACTTGCGGAAAAATACTATAATGAAGGTGCTGATGAGATTGCCTTTTTAAACATCACAGGCTACAGGAACTTTCCCCTTCTTAATCAACCCATGCTCCATGTATTAAAAGAGACATCCAAGCACGTATTTGTCCCTCTGACCATCGGAGGTGGTATTTCATCCTATACTGATAAAGACGGAAGGTCTTATTCTGGCCTTGAGGTGGCATCCATGTATTTCAGGTCCGGTGCAGATAAGATCTCCATAGGCACAGATGCTGTTCTTATAGCTGAGCAGTTTTTATACTACGGTATCAGGGGTAAGTCATCTATAGAAGAAATATCAAAAGTCTATGGAAATCAGGCGGTTGTAATATCCATTGACCCAAAAAGAAGATACGTTGCCTCCCCTTATACGGTGAGGCATCATGTAATCTTCACAGAGATACCAGGGCCTGATAATGAGAGATACTGCTGGTTTCAGTGCACAATAAAAGGGGGGAGGGAGGCAAGGGACATAGATGCCATAACCCTTGCAAGGATATGCGAAGAACTCGGTGCAGGAGAGATACTCCTTAATTCCATAGACAGAGACGGCACGAATCTCGGTTTTGATCTGGAGCTCATAAGGGCAGTATCAGACAACGTAAATATCCCTGTCATTGCCTCAAGCGGTGCAGGGGGACCCAATCATTTTCTTGAGGTCTTTCAAAAGACTAATGCCGAGGCAGCCCTTGCTGCTGGCATATTACACAGGGGACAAACAACAATCAAAGAAATTAAGGAATACTTAAAAGGTAATATACCTGTAAGGCTCACATAGATTCTACATTTTTGTCGTTTACTACAAAATTGTAATAAAAATCAGATACTAATTATGAAAATCTTTTAAAAAAACATGGCATCTAATTTGCTGGTTATCTTTTTATGGGAAATACAGCGAAGATAATATTTTTAAATCCAAAATCCCCTGTTGTGGATTCTGATAACCAGGATAAAAAAACAAAACAACCTGTTAATAAAGAAACTTTTTTTGAAGAACTCTCCACAATCTTTTCCAAAGCACAGAACATGACAAAAAAAGTAGAGGAAGAGTGGGAACTTAATCACAATTCACCGATAATAAGAGATGACCTCCATGTGGTGCATTTTTACCTGAAATCAATGCAAAAACTACTGAAAGGTATATTGAAATAGGTCGTTTTAGAAATCAGCCCAGTATGTGGCACAACAATTGCTCAAATAAAGATAGAATATTTTTACAGACAAGTGAGAGATTATGGATGTGGTTATAATAAAAAACGCCCCGAATGAAGGACCAGGAAACCTGGTTTCTTTTTTTGCTATTAAGGGGTTCGAATATAAAATTATTGAGGCTTATACATCTAACACGATAACTATTCCAGCAGATTGTAGTTTTGTTGTTGTTCTTGGCGGTCCTATGGGTGTATATGAAATGGAGAGTTTCCCTTTTCTTAAGTCAGTTGCCCGCGCTATTGAAAATTCCCTTGCCAGCAATATTAAGATACTTGGCATCTGCCTCGGTGCACAGCTTTTAGCCCATGTCCTCGGTTCTAAGGTCTATCCCGGTATTACCCAGGAGATAGGCTGGTGCAATATAGAATTAACAGAGACAGGTGTAAAAGACCCCTGTTTTAAAAACTTTAAAAATAAAACAAGTATATGTAAAGTCTTTCAGTGGCACGGGGATACATTTGATCTGCCCAAGGATGCTTCTTTGCTTGCTTCTTCTACTGATTTTACCCAACAGGCTTTCAGATATAATGAATCTTATGGATTGCAGTTTCATCCAGAGATAACACCAAGCATGATAAAAGACTGGTGTAAGGATATAAAAGATTTGAGAAAAATACTAATCGAAACAGAAACTTATTTTTTAGATTACTGGCATAGAGCCTGGTGGTTTTATAGCACCTTTTTTGTTGAAAACGCTGAAGATAAGGAGGATTTATTATGGAAAGACCAAGAGACAAAAACGATGTAATGAAGCTGGTAAAGGAAAAGGATGTAAGGTTTATACGATTCTGGTTCTGCGATATCTTAGGGCAATTAAAGAGCTTTGCCATTCATGTTGATGAACTTGAGGCAGCATTCGATGAGGGTATGGGATTTGACGGTTCATCGATAAAGGGTTTTGCAAGGATTGATGAGAGTGATATGGTTGCCATACCTGACCCCAAGACATTCACACTCATACCCTGGAGGCCAAAGGAAAAGGCAACGGCAAAGATGTTCTGCGATATATATGAACCCGATGGAAGTCCCTATAAGGGCGACCCCCGTTATGCACTAAAAAAGGCCTTAGAAAAGATGAAGGCTATGGGTTATACAAATTTCTATCTTGGGCCTGAACTGGAATTTTTCTATTTCAAATCGGATAATGCCACAGATATTCTTGACCTGGGTGGTTATTTTGACTATCCCACAGACGCTGCAGAGGACTTAAGAAGGGATACCATACTTGCCCTTGAGGAGATGGGTATAAGCGTTGAATACTCCCATCATGAGGTAGCCCCTTCTCAGCACGAGATCGATTTGAGATATGCCGATGCCCTTGAGATGGCAGATACGGTTATGACATACAGGGTCACTGTTAAAGAGATTGCGAAAAAATATGGTGTATACGCAACGTTTATGCCCAAACCTATATTTGGCGAAAATGGAAGCGGGATGCATACACACCAATCCCTTTTCAAGGATGGTAAAAACGCCTTTTTTGACCCCAATGATAAATATCACCTCTCAGAAGATGCAAAGGCATATACTGCCGGGCTTTTAACATACATAAGGGAGATAACCCTTGTGCTAAATCAATGGGTGAATTCTTATAAGAGGCTGGTTCCAGGCTATGAGGCACCGGTTTATATCTGCTGGGCAAGGAGAAATCGCTCTGCCTTAGTGAGGGTGCCCATGTATAAACCCGGCAAGGAAAAGGCCACAAGGATTGAACTGCGTTCCCCTGACCCTGCATGCAATCCATATCTTGCCTTTTCTGCCATGCTACATGCAGGCCTGAAGGGCATTGAAAAAAAATATAAACTTGTAGAGCCCACAGAGATCGATGTCTATCATCTTCCACCTGAAACAAGACATAATATGGGAATAGGCGAGTTGCCCGGCAGTCTCATAGAGGCCATCGAGCTTGCGGAAAAAAGTGAAATTTTAAGGGATGCCTTAGGTGAACATATATTCAGTGAGCTTATCCAGAGCAAAAAGGTGGAATGGGATGACTATAGAATCAGAATCCAGCCTTACGAACTCGAAAAGTATCTGCCCATCCTATAGCTAAAATGCTACAGACAGGACTTTTGTGTAATTCCTAAAGGTCCTGTCTGTCTATTATGAAAAGAGCAATGTATTTTGAACTGTCTCTTGAAAAAACACGCAAATAGGCATAGACTTATTCTCCATTGAGATGTGCGGGATATTCGGAATATATAGCCACAAAGATGCAGCAAATATAACCTATCTGGGACTTTATGCGCTCCAGCACAGGGGTCAGGAGAGTGCTGGCATTGCATGTCTTGATGGTGATTCAGCACACTTCCATAAACAGATGGGGCTTGTATCCGATGTATTTACAGCAGATGTGTTGAAGGCATTAAAGGGCATCCTTGCTGTAGGTCATGTTAGGTACTCTACGGCAGGCTCAAGTGATCTGAAGAATTCCCAGCCCATTGTCGTTGAATATATGAAGGGATACCTTGCCCTCGTTCACAACGGTAACCTGACCAATGCCCGCATTGTAAGGGATGAATTAAGGGACTCAGGCTCTATATTCCAGACCACAACAGATACAGAGGTCATTGTCCATCTCATGGCAAGGTCAAGAGAAAAAACCACCATAGATCGGCTGATTGCGGCCCTGCATATTGTTGAAGGCTCATACTCTTTGATTCTTCTTACCCAGAACGAGTTGATTGCAGCAAGGGACCCATACGGGATAAGGCCCCTGTGTCTTGGAAGGTTAAGGGATTCGTATGTGATATCCAGTGAAAGCTGCGCCTTTGACCTCATAGAGGCAGAGTTTTTAAGGGAGATAGAGCCCGGTGAGGTGCTGGTGATTAGTGAAAGGGGTTTGCAGAGCCTTTTTCCTTTTAAAAGGATGACGCGAAAACACTGTATTTTTGAATATATCTATTTTGCAAGACCGGATAGCTTCATGTTTGGAAGGACGGTTTACACAATAAGAAAGGCATTCGGCAGAGAGCTTGCAAAAAGAGATTCAATAGATGCCGATATGGTTATCCCCATCCCTGATTCAGGCATTGGGGCTGCCATAGGTTATTCTCAGGCATCGGGTATACCCTTTGAACTCGGTTTGATAAGAAATCACTATGTAGGCAGGACATTCATAGAGCCCGAACCATCCATCAGACACTTTGGTGTAAAGCTAAAACACAATGCCATCCATGACCTGGTAAAAGGAAAAAGGCTTGTTGTGATTGACGATTCAATTGTGAGGGCCACCACATCAAGAAAGATTATATCCATGCTCAGATATTACGGGGCAAAGGAGATACATTTCAGGGTGAGTTCACCCCCAACAAAATATCCCTGTTTCTACGGCATAGATACCCCCACGAGAAAACAGCTCATTGCCTCTTCCCATACTGTTGATGAGATTAAATCGTATATGAAGTGCGACTCTTTAAGATACCTCACCGTGGAAGATATGAAAAATGCCATAGAAGGCGATTACACCTTCTGCGATGCCTGCTTTACCGGTGATTACTTCATCCCCTTTCCAAAGTCAATGGATATGGAACAGATGGAACTGTTTTCAAATGATTACTGATTTATTCCACAGTAACGCTCTTGGCAAGGTTCCTTGGCTGGTCTACATCTGTCCCCAGCAGGTTTGCTATATTATATGCCAGTAGTTGTAGCGGCACCGCAGATAAAAGGGGCTGCAACTCATATATGGTGCTGGGTATGACAAGGATAGAATCTGCCCTACCTGACATCTCATGGTCATAGATGTCTGTAATAAGCATTACCTTTCCCCTCCTTGCAAAGACCTCTTCTATGTTACTGCAAGTCTTCTGGTATGTCCTGTCATGGGGAGACAAAACAAAAACAGGGAGGTTCTCATCTATCAAGGCAATAGGGCCGTGCTTCATCTCACCGGCAGCATATGCCTCTGCATGGATATATGATATCTCCTTTAGTTTGAGTGCGCCTTCCATCATGGAGGGGTAGTTTATCCCCCTGCCTAGATAAAGGAAGTTTTTGTATGTTATAAAACGCCTTGCCATCTCCTCTATCTTTTGGGCATCATTGAGTATAGACTGTATCTTATGGGGTATCTTTTTGAGCTCGACTATCTTTTCTCTTACAGTCTTTTTATCTAATACGCCGAGGAACCTGCCCATATGGAGCATGAGCATAAACAGCACAGTTATCTGGGTTGTAAATGCCTTTGTCGATGCAACACCTATCTCAGGCCCTGCATGGGTAAATATTACACCGTCAGATTCCCTTGATAGGGTGCTGCCGAGGACATTGCAGATAGATAGTGTATATACACCATTCTTTTTCCCTTCTTTCATGGCTGCTATAGTATCTGCTGTCTCCCCGGACTGGGATACAAGGATGAGCATATCATGTCTGCCCATTATGGGCTCTCTATATCGAAATTCCGATGCTATATCTGTCTCAACAGGTATCCTCAAGGATGACTCAAAGATATATTTTCCTATAAGGCATGCATGGTAAGATGTGCCGCAGGCTACCATCCAGATTTTTTTAATATCTTTCATATCAGGGAGTTTTAATTCATCAAGGTCCACCTCTGCCTTTTCTTCCCTTACCCTACCTATAAGGGTCTCTGTTATGGCCCTGGGCTGCTCATATATCTCTTTTAGCATAAAGTGTTTAAAACCGCCCTTCTGTGCCATAGCCCCTGTCCAGTTTACAGTGTGGACCTTTCGATTAATCTCATTGCCATCTATATCCATTATCCTGAAACCACCGTCTTTGAATACCACTATGTCATTATCCTCAAGAAATATTAGCTTGTTGGTCATGTCAATAATGGCAGGGGCATCACTGGCAAAGACGGATTCACCATCAACTACACCTACTATAAGAGGGCTTTCTTTTTTCACAGCAATCATTATCCTTTCCTTTTGCCTCATTATACCCAGGGCATAAGAGCCCTCAAGTCCTCTTATTGCAAGCCTTACTGCATCGATAAAACCCTCTCCTTTTTCAATATAGCTGTTTATGAGATGGGGTATCACCTCAGTATCTGTATCTGATGTAAACCTGTGCCCCTGTTTTTTTAATTGTTCCTTAATCTCCATATAGTTCTCTATTATGCCATTGTGGACGACAACCACATCCCCTGCCTTGTGGGGATGGGCATTTCGCTCTGAAGGGATGCCGTGGGTAGCCCATCTTGTATGGGCAAGCCCCATTGTCCCCTTTATCTTGTTCTCAGAGGCGGCCTTTCTTAAGTCGTCAACCTTACCCTTTCGCCTTATTATCTCTATGGATTTGTCGTGCCATATGGCAATGCCAGCAGAGTCATAACCCCTGTATTCGAGCTTTTTCAGGGCATCAATCAGGATACTGAATGCCTCGTTTCTACCCTGATAACCCACTATACCGCACATAATACCTCCTCTTTTTAACCTATTGCACTCTGGATAACTTCAGCTATCTGCTTGCAGTATGTCTCTGTTACATCATAGCTGGGGCCTTCTACCATGACACGACACATATTCTGTGTGCCAGAGTATCGCACAAGGACCCTGCCCTTATCCCTTAGCTCATTCTCCACATATTTGATAATATCTACAACAGCAGGTAATGTATTTATTTCTGGTTTACTTTTAACAGGGACATTTATAATCTTCTGGGGGTATATCTCCATGAGTTTTGCAAGCTCAGACAAAGGTTTACCTGTCCTGAGCATGACTGAAATAAGTTGCATGGCAGTTACTATACCATCCCCAGTTGTATGATGGTCTAAAAAAATCATATGGCCAGACTGCTCTCCCCCGATGACTGCACCGAGTCTCAGCATATCCTCAAGGACATATCTATCTCCTACCTTTGAGGCATGGCATCTTAAACCATATCTTTTACATGCAATAGCAAGGCCAAGGTTACTCATTACAGTGCTGACAACAAGGTCATTTTTTAGTTTTCCCTCTTCCTTTAATGCCTTGGCACATATAATTAAGATCTGGTCCCCGGTAAGTTCATCCCCCTTTTCATCAACAGCAATGAGCCTGTCGCCATCACCGTCAAATGCAAGACCGATGCTTGCACCTGTTTCAACAACCGTTCTTCTCAAGTCGTATGTATGCTGTGACCCACAGTTTTCATTTATGTTTAATCCATTGGGGTTGTTATGGATCACCTCCACATCTGCACTGAGCTCAAAAAAGACAATAGGGGCTACCTTATATGTCGCACCGTTTGCTGTATCTATAACTATCTTTAAATCCTCCATGGTCAAGTCCCTGGGGAATGTATTTTTGAGAAAGACTATATACCTACCCAGGACATCGTCAAGCCTGTATGCCCTTCCCATATCATGGGCAGGGGGGACTTTATCTGGGAGATTACCGTTTAATATGAGTTCCTCTATGGTTTCTTCCTGTTCATCAGAGAGTTTAAAACCATTTCCAGAGAATATCTTTATCCCATTATCCTGATATGGGTTATGGGATGCAGAGATTACAATGCCGGCATCTGCACGCATGCTCTGGGTGATAAAGGCAATACCCGGAGTAGGCAGGACTCCAACAAGATAAGATATACCACCCATTGAAGTAATCCCTGCCTCAAGGGAGCTCTCAAGCATATAACCTGAAATCCTCGTGTCCTTGCCTATTATTATCCTCGGTTTACTGTGGTCTTTCTTTAAAAGATATGTAATTGCCTGACCTACTGAGAATGCTATATGGGAGTTCATGGGATAGCGATTTGCCTCTCCCCTTATCCCATCTGTTCCAAATAATTTGCCCATAAAATTATCTCCTGATTTTAAATATTGCTAAAATAGTTTTAGACTTGGTAAAATCCCTGATACCTTCTTGCAGATCCTCTCTACAACAATATCAAGCCACATTGTCCCTTCACAGGAGACTGCCTCCGGGAGGCCCTTGATAAAGTCTATATAAGATTTATCGTGCCCTTTTCTGTGTTTTTCCATCCGCTCGAGGAATGTATCCCTTTCTTTTATACCCTCTCTTAGTGCCCTGTCTTCTGTGAATACAGCCTCAAGTCTCTCAAAATTATTATAAAACTCTGGCCTTGTATTTTTCGTGTTTTCAGCGAGGTCTTTTAATCTCTTTATCCTCTCTTTTTTTGCCAGCAATAACTTATCGAGCAGGCCTTCATACAATAGGTGACCAAATTCAAGGTCTTTGAGGAACACTTGCCTCACATGGATATACCACTCCTCAAGGGCAATAAGGTTCGCAATATATAAAATATTATTTCTCAGTATCCTCACGAAAGAAGGGTATGCATGGGGATGTATGTCTATAACAGCATTAGGCAGAGATTTACATATTATCATCTTGTTTTCTTCTAAATAGTCCTTCCTGATTATTGAGCCGGCAGCCACCACATTGCCGAATCCAATCCTTACAGGGCCCACAATACCGCCCTGACCGCCCAAGAAGATGCGGGGTTTGTTGAGCATAACGCCCCTCGGGACATCCCCTATAAGGGAGGCAGTTGCCTTGTCTCCATCAGGGGTAAAATTAAAATGTATATAAGAGCTACCTACCTCACTGTGGTTGTGCCTACTTGTCCCGCCTGCCATAAAACAGTCACAGAAATTAATGAGGCTGCCGAGTGTCACAAAGGGGAATAATATGGTCTGTTTTAATCCAACGCAGTGGGCACCCCCTGCCTCCTCTTCCAGGATGCAGCCTTCACGGACATGGGCACCAAGGCCCATATTTGATTTTTCAAGAAAGATAGACTTACAGAAGTATCCACCCTTTAGTTCAACACCCGCCCCTAACTGACAGTTATCTATGGTTACAGGCGCCTCATACCCGAGTCTTACACCCGATGATATGACAGTCTTTTCCCCGTATATCCTGCAGCCAGGATATATCTTTACGTTGTTCCCTGAGATATTATTGATATCTACCTCATCCCCCACATGGATGGTCATAGGATTTGGGATGTCTACACCTTTTTCCATGAGTTTTTCTATCTTTTCATAATCTTTTGAAGTAAACCCCACTTCCCCCTCCTAAAAAAACCTTAAATATATGGGATCACATATAAGGTAATGAGTTGCCGTAAAATTTTTATAAGAAACCTAACACTTTCAAGGTGTTATGTCAATGTTTTAATGGAAGGTTGTAAAATATAAATTTTGCTTGCATTTTATGAATCATATTAATATTATGAGTCTATAAGATTATGGAGAGATTGGACGATAATATATTATGAGGGTTAAAAAATATGATAGAGAACCTTGAAAGCCTCTACAAAAGCCTCATGGAAAACCTTGTCCATGACCTGGCAAAAGACCTGTACTCAGCTACTTCAAGGGACAAATTTGAATCAGTAGTGTTAAGTGTAAGGCAGACCCTGGCAAAAAGGTGGATAAAGACCCAGCAGATGTATTACAACATAGATGCAAAAAGGGTCTACTACTTATCCCTTGAGTTTCTCCTAGGCAGGCTCTTGAGGAATTATATCCTCAATCTCAACATGGCCAATGAATACAGCCAGGCAGTAGACATCCTCGGGATAACCTTTGAAGAGGCATTAGAACATGAGTGGGATGCCGGGCTTGGCAATGGTGGGCTCGGAAGGCTTGCTGCCTGTTTCCTTGATTCCCTTGCCACCTTACAGTATCCTGGATACGGATACGGCATAAGATATGAATACGGCATATTTATCCAGAAGATAAGGGATGGTTATCAGGTAGAGTCACCGGACAGCTGGCTTAGATACGGAAACCCCTGGGAGTTTCCAAGGCCTGAGCTACTGTATCATGTGAAGTTTTACGGCAAGGTAAAGACCATACAGGGGTCAAACGGTAAATACAGGATGGACTGGACCGACACAGAGGATGTGATGGCCATGGCATATGACTATCCTGTCCCTGGTTTCAGAAACAACACTGTCAATACTTTGCGTCTATGGGCAGCCAAGGCAACAAGGGAGTTCAACCTGGAGTATTTTAACAGCGGAGACTATATAAAGGCAGTAGAGGATAAATCGAGCAGTGAAAACATATCAAAGGTCCTATACCCCAATGACCAGTCCACAGCAGGTAAGGAACTGAGGCTGAAACAACAGTATTTCTTTGTAAGCGCCACATTAAGGGATATACTAAGGAGATACAAAAAGACACACAGGACATACAGGAAATTCCCTGATAAGGTGGCGGTGCAACTCAATGACACACACCCCTCCATTGCCATAGCAGAGCTTATGAGAATCCTTGTGGATGAGGAGAACCTCCCATGGGATACTGCATGGAACATAACAACAAATACATTTGCCTATACAAACCATACGGTCCTGCCTGAGGCACTTGAGACCTGGCCTGTTAATCTCTTTGCATGGCTTTTGCCCCGTCACCTCCAGATTATTCAGGAGATAGACAGGAGGTTCCTCATACAGGTTAAAGAGAGCTTTCCTGAAAAACAAGATGCCCCTGCCAGGATGGGTATTATTACCGGAGGGGCAGACGGCATGGTGCATATGGCAAGGCTTGCCATTGTGGGGAGTCATAAGGTAAATGGTGTGTCTGAGCTTCATACAGAGATATTAAAGGATGTGGTCTTTAAGGACTTCAATGACATGATGCCCGGGCGTTTTATCAACATAACCAACGGCATTACCCAGAGGCGATGGCTCCTTGAATCCAATCCGCACCTGGCAGGCCTCATAACAGAGGTCATTGGGGATAAGTGGACAAAGGATTTAAATGAGTTGAGGAGGCTCGAACAATTCATAGATGACAGTGAGTTCTGTGACCAGTTCATGAAGATCAAGGAGCAGAATAAGGAGGCCCTGTCAAGGTATCTTATGGCAACCTGTCAGATGAGTCTACAGAAGGGGTTTCTCCTTGACTGCCAGATAAAGCGTTTTCACGAATACAAGAGGCAGCTTTTGAATGTCCTCCACATCATCACCACCTATAACAAAATAAGGGAGGGCAGGACAGGGGAGAACTTTGTCCCAAGGATTTTTCTATTCTCTGGCAAGGCAGCCCCTGGTTATTTTCTCTGTAAGCTCATTATCAAGCTTATACACAATATCAAGATGGTGATAGACGGAAATGAGTGGATAAAAAACAAGATGCAGGTTGTCTTTGTGCCCAATTACAGCGTTACCCTTGCCCAGAAGATTATCCCTGCTGCAGACCTATCTGAGCAGATATCCACGGCAGGATACGAGGCATCAGGGACAGGGAATATGAAGTTTGCATTAAACGGCGCCCTCACCATAGGCACCCTCGATGGTGCAAACATAGAGATAAGAAAAGAGGTGGGAGAGGAGAATTTTTTTTCCTTTGGCCTAACTTCAAAGGAGATTTTAGAGATGAAGCCAACATATAACCCCCGTTTATATTACGAGAGGAATCAGGAACTTAAAAAGGCTATAGACCAGATAAAAGACGGCTATTTCTCCCCATCTCAGCCCAGGCTATTCCAGCCTATAATCGATGCCCTCCTGGGGAGGGATGAGTATCTTGTCCTTGCCGACTATGAATCCTATGTAGCGTGTCAGGAGAGGGTGAGCAGAGCCTATATGGACAGGGAACTCTGGACAAAGATGGCTATTCTTAATGTTGCCCGTTCCGGGAGGTTCTCCAGTGACCGTTCCATTATAGAGTATGCACAGAAGGTGTGGGGGATACAGCCTGTCAATGTATGAAAGACCTCAAATGATTATTATTCTTAATGGCTAAACGGATAAAGACAGGCTAAAAAAAGACAATACCTTGTGAGGCAAAAAATGAAAAAGGACAATATGAGCCTTGAAGATGCAAACAAAGATTTAAGGGCGTTCATAGATGCCTGTCCTGATTTGATGCTCAGGTTGGATAAGGATGGGACAATCATAGAGTATAAGGCAAGGGTACCGGAGGAAGAGTATATATTCAAAGAGATGCTCATCGGGAAGAATATCCTGGAAACCCCTTTGGGTCTATCAAAGGAGGTATTCAGGGAAAAGATAGACATGGTGAGAAAGACAGGCTCTCCCATCAGGGTAGAATATTCAATAACCATAGACGAGAAAGAGAATTTTTTCGAGGCAAGGATCGTGCCCATTAAGCCTGTCTCGGATGAAGAGCTTTTCGTGATTATAAGAAGTATGACAAAGAAAAAGACACTGGAGAATAATCTTTTGGTCTCCAATAAGATTTTGGCTGATGTAATAGATTTTTTTCCAGATGCCACCTTTGTCATAGATGCCATGAGGAGGGTAATTGCCTGGAACAGGGCAATTGAGACTATGACAGGTGTCAAAAAAGAGGACATCATAGGAAAAGGCGACTATGAATATGCTATCCCCTTCTATGGCGAGAAAAGACATATCCTTATCGACCTTTTGTTTGAAGAAAATCCGGACATGGAGAAGAGGTATGACTTCATAAAGAGGATAGGCGACACCTATTTTACAGAGGTCTTTGTCCCCAATATATACGGTGGCAGGGGCGCATACCTGTGGGCCTCTGCCTCAAGGCTCTATGATGCCTCAGGTCATATAACTGGTGCCATAGAGACTATCAGGGATATTACAGATATGAAAAATGCCCAAAGGGATATTAAGAGGGAAAAAGATAGGCTCCAGGCTATCCTCGATAATATGCCCCTGGGGATTATACTGGTAGAAAAGGATAATACCTTCGGCTATGTAAACCCTGAGTTTATAAGGCTTTTTGGCTATAATCTCGATGACATCCAAAAAGGTAAAGACTGGTTAGAAAAGGCTTATCCAGATAAGGCATACAGGGATAGGGTAAGGGCTACATGGAAAGAGGATATAGACAGGTTAAAATCAGGTGAGAAGATATCAAATATCTTTAAGGTTACCTGCAAGGATGGCAAAGAGAGGGAGATTAGGTTTCAGACTGCTAGACTCGAATCCGGTGAGATACTTGTTGTGTGCGAGGATATAACAGAACATACAAGGCTGGAACAACAGCTTGCCCATGCCCAGAAGATGGAGGCCATAGGTGTCCTTGCCGGGGGCGTTGCCCATGACTTTAATAACCTCCTCATGGGTATCCAGGGGAATGTATCTCTCATGCTTTTTAAGCTCGACAGCAGTGACCCTAATTACCGTAGACTCACAAATATAGAGGACCTTATAAGAAACGGTGCAATGCTCACAAGGCAGCTCCTGGAGTTTGCAAGGGGTGCACAACGGGACATAAGGCCTATAAATATCAATGAGGTAACGAGAAAGACCGTTGAGATGTTCGGGAGAATGAAAAAGGAAATAACCATCCACGGAAGATATGGCGAGGGTCTTGATACAATAGAGGCAGATGCAGGACAGATAGAGCAGATACTCATGAACCTATTTATAAATGCCTGGCAGGCCATGGCTGGAGGCGGTGAGATATTCGTAGAGACGAGCAGTGCCTACCTGGATAAAAGTCTTACAGACCCTTATCTTGTAGCCCCGGGCAAGTATGTAAAGATATCTGTCACAGATACAGGCCCGGGCATGGATGAAAAGACAAAGGAGAAGATATTCGAGCCTTTTTTTACAACAAAAGAGGTGGGCAAAGGCACAGGTCTCGGTCTGTCTACTGTCTACGGGATAGTGAAGGGTTATAAGGGTATAATAAATGTCTACAGTGAGCCGGGCAGGGGGGCAACATTTAATATATACCTGCCTGTGTCCCAGAAGGCTCAAGTTATGGAGAGAACACTACCGAAAGATATGGAAGGCGGTCAGGAGACAGTGCTCCTTGTAGACGATGAAGAGGTCATCCTCAATGTGGGCAGGGACCTCCTTGAGGCCATGGGATATAAGGTATACACAGCAAAAGGGGGACAGGAGGCTATAGAGATTTACAGAGATAGGCACATAGAGATAGACCTTGTAATACTGGATATGATTATGCCAGGGAAAGGTGGAGAGGAGACCTTTGATGAGATACACAGCATAAACCCTCATGTCAGGGTAATCCTTGCCAGTGGTTATAGTATGGACGGTGCTGCTGAAAGGGTAATGAATAAGGGATGCAGGGGTTTTATACAGAAACCCTTCAACCTCCATGAGCTCTCCAATAAAGTGAGAGAGGTCCTTGATAAAAAAGACCTTTAGGGGGTCAAGGCCTTGTAAAGCCTTTAATGACTATGAGCCCAGGATATAGATACCCCCTACTATAGGGTCTATGATGTTTCTCTCTTTAACAAAGGTTATTATCCTGTCGTTGAGACGCATACCCTTTGGCATAATCTTTACACCGGACAGCGAGAATACATCCTCTGCCACAACCATCCCAGATTTCAGGTCATCTATGGGTATAATCCTCTCTTCAAAAGGCTTATCTGTCTTGCTTTCTATAAAATAGTTTATCCCGACTTTGACAGTTATTTTTTATAACCCATTGAAAATAAACAACTCTTCTCTTCAAAAAAGTGCATTTTGTCACTACAGAGTTTTTTGATTACAGGTTTATGTCTTTTAAGGTTGACAGGTTCTTTGGTGGTGTGAT
>JAKPCK010000129.1 GCA_029553295.1 Deltaproteobacteria bacterium
ATGCCAAAGGCGATCCCTGCTACATCAAACGAGGCATCCGGAAAGGGCAAGAAACAGGCATCACCCCTTACCAGGTCAATCCTTTTTACAAGACCCTTTTCTTTTGTCTTTTTTTTGGCTATATCCAGCATCTCCTGGACAAAATCAAGACCTGTGACCTCTATCTTGGGGTATCTGATTGCCGCATATATGGCAAGGTCACCTGTCCCGCAGGCAACATCGAGAAGGCGCCCTTTTTCGGGAAACGACATTTTTTTAACCGTGAAACGGCGCCAGGCAATGTCCTGCCTGAGGCTCAAAAAATGGTTCAAAAAATCATATCTATCTGTGATGGTTGAAAAGATATCCCTGACAACCTCTATATGCTCTTTCTCTGAGATACCCTGGACAGAAGGGTATTTTTTTTCTCTATTAGCCATACCAGCACCTTATCTTTCTCCTTAGAGAGACCTATATATATATCATCCCCCTTTAGCAGGATGAATTTTTATTTCTTTGAAGACACAACTAATTATCCACAGGGATATGGAGATGTGCCCAAGAGTATGAGGCCTTTGAAAACGGTCTCATTTTAAATAATACAATCATGTGATTGGCCAGGTCAAGGGGATTTAGGATATGCCTGTGTGCAAGGAGGCTATTGAAAAACCTCACACAAACACTGTATTAGCTCCTCATATGAATAATCTTCTCTAAAGCAGAAATGGCAAGGGCTATCTGCTCCTCTGTGTTGAAGATGCCAAAACTGAAGCGCACAGTGCCTTCGGGAAAACTCCCTATGGTCCTGTGGGCCGAGGGTGCACACTGAAGGCCCGGCCTCGACATAATGTTATATTCCCTATCAAGGATATACGAGACCTCTGAAGGCATATGCCCTTCTATGGTAAAGGAGACCACCGGGGTTCTTCTATGAGGGTCTTTACCACCGTATATCTTTACACCCCTGATAGAGGAGATGGCGTCTAAAAATCTCCCTGTAATGGAGACCTCTTTCTCCCTTATGGCATCTATACCTATATCAAGGACATATTTAGCGCCTGCACCAAGGCCGGCAATGCCTATAGTATTGGGTGTCCCGGATTCAAACCTGTCCGGCATAAAATCTGGATGCTCCTCAAATTCAGAGCGGCTCCCTGTGCCTCCCTGCTCTATGGGTTTAACCATCTTCTCCAGGCCTGGTCTGATATAAAACCCGCCTGTGCCCTGGGGCCCGTAAAGTGATTTATGGCCTGTAAAGGCCATGATGTCTATACCATCTCTTTTTACATCGATGGGGAGGCTCCCCACTGTCTGGGCTGCATCAACACAGTAGACAATGCCTCTTGCACGGGCAAGCGTTGCAATCTCGGATATGGGCATGATATTACCTGTAACATTGGATGCATGGGTTGTTATAATAAGCCTTGTCTCCTTCTCTATAGCCCTCTCTATGTCCGAGGGGTCAAGCACCCCCTCCGGGGAACACTGAACCACCGTAAGTTTCATGCCCTGTTCAAGAAGGGCATGGAGGGGCCTCATAACAGAGTTATGCTCCATGCTCGATGTAATAACATGGTCTCCAGGCCTTAAAAACCCGTGCAATACTATATTTAATGACTCTGTGGCATTCCTGGTAAATATTATGGTATCTGGCCCTTCTGCATTTAATAGAGTTGCCATGGCCTCTCGGGCATCAAATACAATGCGGGCCGCCTCTATGGAGAGCCTGTGGCCTGAACGACCCGGGTTGGCACCTATGTTTCTGTTGAAATCCACCATGGCCTGCATCATGACATCTGGTTTAGGCCATGAGGTGGCTGCATTATCAAAGTATATGTAATCCATGTTGTTTGTATCCCATCCAACCGCCTGCTTTTGCCACTGACAACAAGATTAAGGTTGATGAAGAGATTTCATGGCGAAAAAAGGCGGGATTTTTTTCTAATTTATTTAAAATCTCTTTATCTCTAATATATTAACTGAATGAATCTATCGTGTCAAGGTTAATACAGATCTTCTGTAAGACCTACAGTATTCTTTGTCTGTGCTGTCTATCTGATAAACTGGAAACCCTTGAAGATAAAGAATGCACCAAAAAAGATGAGGAATATGCTGCAGACAAAAAGTATGGCCTTGATTATCTTCAGGTTAAAAAAGCGGCCGCCCAACTGAACCCCGTAAGATACAAAGCTATACCATACTAAATCAGATAGGATATGCCCCATAAAAAACGCAATAATACCCTTTACACCCAACTGTCTTGCAAACATCACATAGCCCATGCCTATTGTAACCCACCAGATAAACCAGTAGGGGTTTGAGAGGCTTATGACAATCCCTGAAAGGATAGGGTGTAGCCCTGTCCTGGCATTGTCTGCTGTAGCCCCTATCTCATAGGTGCCCAGACCTTTTATCGTTGCATAACCCATATAGATTAGAACAATACCGCCTATTACTGCTATAAAAGTAAAGACCATGTTATTGTTGAGCAATTTTCCGACCCCCAGGACAATCAAAAAGACCAGGGCGCACTCAAGGATACCATGCCCCAAGACAACAAGGGGCCCTGTTATCCCGCCCCTTCTTGTTGATTCACCTATTGTTACAGTGAGCAGGGGCCCAGGTGCCATGGCCCCTGTTAGGCCCAATATAAATCCAACGGAAAAAAGGCTCAGGAGATTCATAATAAAGGGATATTTTATTGTATTGGCACCTGATTGTCTATATAATAAATGCATAAATGTCGCCCTTAAATGCACACTCGACGCATAGGAAATCTTTTATAAAACTTATCACAATCATCTCTTTTTTATTGCTCTTATATCCAGTCATGGCAGAATCTGATGCCCCATCAAAGAATATACTTATAATCTATTCATACCATCAAGGTAATGAATGGACAGACGGTGTACGCAAGGGTATTATGGACACACTAAAAGACCAAAAGGGTCTGGAGATACACGAAGAGTATATGGATGTCATAAGGCAAAAAGATACAGAGGCCTACCTTGATGCCATAGAGACCCTATACAGCATAAAATATAAAAAGGATAAAACCCATCCAGATGTAATCATAGTAGTAGACGATAATGCCTTTGATTTTTTGATAAAGACAAGGGCAGGGCTCTTTGACAATATACCTGTGGTCTTTTGCGGTGTAAATGACTTTAATAAAGATAAGATAAAGGGATTAAAAGGCATAACCGGCATAAACGAGAAGAAATCTATAAGGGAGACTGTAGAATACGGGATTGGGCTTTCAGAAGATATAAAAAAGATAGGGGTCATCTCAGGGGATAGACCTTCGGAAAAGAAAAATCTTGAGCAATTTAAAAAGGATATAGTGGGGCTTAAGAAAAAATTAGATATCGTTTATCTTGATGGGCTTGAACTCCATGACATTATAGAGCGGCTCAAGGGGTTTGGGAAACACGATATAATCATATATCTGTCATACCTAAAGTCCCCTAAGGGTATACTTTACAGTCATGAGGATGCATTAAGGGCTATTACAGGTTCCACAGCGGCTAAGGTCTTCGGGGTAACAGATGTCCAGATAAAATATGGGGTAATAGGCGGTAAGGTACCTTATTCATATGCCCAGGGAGAAGAGGCAGCAAAGATGGCATTAAGGATACTGAATGGAGAAGGGGCTGATAGCATCCCTATAATAATGGAT
>JAKPCK010000130.1 GCA_029553295.1 Deltaproteobacteria bacterium
TTGCATATCAAGGTGTTCAGATAATGTTTTCATGGCATTTAAGAGATTTTTTTCCAGCTCAAAGGATGAGTTGAGTATCATACTCACATCGAGCAGGGCTGCCAATTCTTCATTTTTTCTCTTTAATGTCTCCATCATTGAATTTTTATAACATATTTGTAAAAAGATTACAATTTTGTTTTATCCTTTACACACATAGTTTAAATAAAGTCCTTTATTTTCAAAATATTATTGTCTGGCACGGTCTTTGATTTAGAAGAGGCATATTTATCAAAAACTAAGGAGGTGCTTTAATGAAAAAAATTAAGTTAATGGTGGTCTTTTTTATTTTTGGCTTAATATTTTTTCCCCAAATATCCCAGGGGGAGCAGGCTAAAGATGTAACCGGCTCTGTAGCATTAGCTACCTATAACCAGTATATCTTCAGGGGTTATGAGATAGGTAAAAGCAGCCTTGTTATCCAGCCGTCTATGACAGTATCTTTGAAAGGTTTTTCAGCCACCTTATGGGGTAATATGGATACCAACCAGAGAAACACCAGGACAGCCACATTCAATCAGGAATTTAAAAAAGGCTGGAATGAGACCGATTTGACCTTAAGCTATACGCATGAAATCAAAAACCTATCCATAACAGGTGGTTACATATACTACGGGACAAAATATGCGGACGAAACTGAAGAGGTTTTTGTTGCCCTGTCCTACAAGACCATAGCCAACCCTACCATTACCGTATACAGGGATATAGCAAACTATAAAGGCACATATATAAACCTCGGTCTATCCCATTCATTCCCCATATACAAAAAGATGACCATAGATTTAGCATCGGGCTTTGGCTATTTCATAGGAGAGAGTGACTACTGGAAGACCTATGAAAGAAGCACTGGCACATACACAGGGAGCAAATACAGAGGTTTTCATGATGGTATGGTAAAGATGGGTCTTACTATCCCTGTTAAAAAGGTATTCTTAATACAGCCTACAGTCCAATACTGGTTCCCTTTGTCATCGCATGCAAGAAAGGAATATCCCACACCGGCAGACATTAAAGACTCCTATAACCCAAACGGCCCTGTGAAATACAACCTCGTATACGGCGTGGGATTCACATACAATTTCTGATGGGTATTTAAAATGATAGCAACAGGCTGGAAGCACATTAAAATAAAAATTTAAAAGGAGGTTCGAAAATGGATTCAAAGGTTGTTTTAGACACTATATGGGTTTTGGTGACCGCAATGCTCGTTTTCTTCATGAACCTTGGTTTTGCCATGGTAGAATCAGGTTTTGCCCGTTCTAAAAACTGCGTTAATATCTTATCAAAAAACTTTATTGTCTTTGCCGTATCATCTTTGGGATTTTTAGTTCTTGGGTGGGGTTTGATGTTTGGCGATGGTAACCCATTTATAGGCCTAAAGGGGCTTTTATTTTTAAGTGGCGCTGATAATTCACCGGCAACAGGGGATGCCTATAGAGGTGTATACTCAGCCATAAACTGGACAGGTGTACCACTTTTTGCCAAATTCTTTTTTCAACTTGTTTTTTGTGGTACAGCAGCAACTATTGTTTCTGGCGCTGTGGCTGAAAGAATCAAATATAAATCATTTATTGTATTTACTTTTATAATGGCGATCTTTA
This sequence comes from Deltaproteobacteria bacterium, assembly GCA_029553295.1. Taxonomy (GTDB): domain Bacteria; phylum Desulfobacterota; class Syntrophorhabdia; order Syntrophorhabdales; family Syntrophorhabdaceae; genus DTOV01. Next base: position 1,641 of record JAKPCK010000130.1, read on the forward strand.
TTTACCCTGTTATAGGTCACTGGATATGGGGAGGAGGATGGCTTTCAAAACTCGGTATGTTCGATTTTGCTGGCTCTACTGTTGTCCATTCTGTTGGCGGTTGGGCTGCCCTGGCAGGGATATGGATGCTTGGACCCCGCTTTGGAAAATATAGAAAGGATGGCAAAATAAATCCTATACCTGGCCACAACCTTAGTATTGCTACAATGGGGGTTTTTGTTCTCTGGCTTGGTTGGTTCGGTTTCAATCCAGGTTCAACAATGGCTGCAGACCCAGCTGCAATCTCTCATGTTGTGTTAACAACAAACACAGCGGCAATAGCAGCAGTTTTAAGCTCTACCATAATAGCATGGCTTATACTTGGAAAACCTGACTTAGGAATGACGCTCAATGGTTGTCTGGCTGGTCTTGTGGCAATCACCGCCCCCTGTGCCTTTGTAGGCGTTGTGAGTTCATTAATTATAGGTGCAGTAGCCGGTATCCTTGTGGTTTTAGCAGTTATCTTTTTTGATAAGGCAAAGATTGATGACCCAGTAGGGGCTTTATCAGTGCATCTTGTAAATGGAATTTTTGGAACCTTAGCGGTTGGTCTGTTTGCTCAGGATAAAATTACAGGGACAGCAACAGGCAATGGATTGTTTTTTGGAGGAGGTATGACGCTCCTTGGTGCCCAGTTTATTGGAGTGGTTGCATCAGGTGCCTTTACTTTTGTGGTAGCACTTATGGCATGGCTGGCAATCAAGGCAGTAATGGGTTTAAGGGTATCCCTTCAAGAGGAGATTGAGGGTCTTGATATTGGTGAACATGGTAATAGCGCCTATCCAGAATTTCTCACAAGAAAACCGATTTATTCAGTGTACTCTTATGTGCCAAAGGAAACCACAGTCCCTGCAAGCGAGACATCTTTAATTAAGGAGGGAACATTATGAAACATATAATTGCAATAATACGTCCCGAGAAATTAGATAGCGTGCGTAACGCTTTAGAAAAGGTTGGCTGTTCTGGTTTAATGATCTCAGAGGTTTCAGGTCACGGTAAGTAAAAGGATATAATTCAACAATGGCGAGGAGAAAAATACAAGGTAGATCTCATACCCAAGGTCAGAGTGGAAATGGTGGTTAAAGATAGCGACCTTTCAGTGATAAAAAAGACCATTATTGAAAGTGCAAGAACAGGTGAAATCGGTGACGGCAAGATATTTATTTCAGATGTAATTGACGTGACTAAAATCAGGACAGGTGAAGAAGGTGAGCAGGCATTATAATTCATCATATGTTGCGATAAACAGGCAATATATCAATTAATGCTTTGCCAATAGGCTAATTATTAAGTGTTATATAGAGGTGTCTAATCTATCCACACATAGAATAGACACCTCAACATTATTTAAAAAGCGCATGAATAACATGTGGCATGTAATATGCATATAGTCTTTTGGCAAGAATAAAGAGGAGAAAAGATATGTGCAGGCTTTCTGCAATCACATCGGCAAATTTTGTATCACCCATGGAAAATATCTATGCCCTTGAGACCATGAAAGAAGGGCATGATGGCTCAGGCATGGGGCTTGTTTTAAAGGACCTGGGAGGTGTATTTAAAGACCTAAAAGACTACCCTATCCTCTCCGGCATATGTAATGAAAAGGGAAAAATAGTACTGGATGAATATATGAAGGCCCAGGGTTTCAAACTACTCTACGAGTGGTCACCTGATATAAGGCCCGTAAAAGGCATTACCAAAAGAGGGCATTATTTTGCAAGGGTATACGATTATCCTCAGGAATATAAAGAAAAATCCCATGAGGAGAAAGAGACCCTCTTGCTTTTCACAAGGATAATATTAAGGCAGATGGGAGAGGACGATGGTTCCATTATTGTATTTAGTTTTTATCCTGATATCGTAACTCTAAAAGAGGTTGGCGATCCTTTAGCCTTGGGTGAATTCTTTAACCTTGAAACCGGTGATTTAATGGCAAAGATCATCCTTGCTCAGGGCAGGCAGAATACAAACTACTCTATAAACCTGTATGCATGTCATCCATTTTTCATCCAGGGTTTTGCCACAATGACAAACGGTGAAAACACTGCCTTTGTTCCTATAAGGGATTATCTTAAATCCAAAGGTTTTATAGGCTACTCAGGTTATGAAAGCGATAGCGAGGTTTTTACCCACATCCTCCATTTTACAGTAAAAAGGCTTAATATCCCTCTCGTTTATTACAAGGACATCATTACCCCTTTAAAATCTCAAGAGATAGAAAATAGACCAGATAGAGATGCCCTTATACTTTTAAAAAGGTCTTTGAGATATTTAACTATTGATGGACCAAACTGTGTCATAGGCTTCACACCCGACGGCACATGCTTTATGGTGCAGGATGCAAAGAAATTGAGACCCGGCGTTGCAGGCGGCATCCCTGGAAAATACTGCCTTATGTCCGAGGTCTGCGGTATTGATAGGGTTATCCGTGAAAGAGACAAAACAAAAGATGTATACCCCATGAAATACGATATGGTGATAATTCCACCAGGGGCAGGTGAAATCTTGGTGTGGAATCAGCTAAAGGCAGATTTTATAATGGGGTATAGAGAAAATCCCATAAATAGAACGGCAGGTGTTATTCAATGAAATTAGAATCTGAATCCAACCAGTTAACACTGAAAGATTTTCCATATATTGTCCAATGGAAAGAAGACAGGTGTAAAAGATGTGGTCAGTGCACATCCATTTGTCCGGTAGGTGCGATTAAACCTTCAGTGAAAATGATTAGAACCGTTGAATCAGAGGGTATGTTGCCTCAGCCAAAGGTAAGGGTTAAGGCCATCCATATCATGGAACAGGTAAAGGACATGGAACACTATTGCACAGGCTGTGCCATGTGTCAGTTTGTCTGTCCCAACGAGGCAATAGAGCCAGTATATAATCCACAGAACAGATTCTTTCACTTTAAAAACACATCTGGTGAACCTTATAGAAGGGGTGGCAGGAGAAATGACCCAAACCCTTCAACCTTAGATAGGATAAAATTTACTCGCATCTCCATGCTCACAGACCCTGCTCTCGATGCAGGCAGGCACGAATTCAGGATAAGGACCTACCTCGGGAGGTTACTTCAGCCCCATGACCTACCTCTTGTAAGTGCAGGCGGCAGGATAGAGATAGAAAAAAAAGACACTTTCATACCACCTGTTAGGGAAATCTTCCCTGTTATTATAGGCTCCATGTCTATAGGTGCCTTATCTCCACCTATGTGGGAAGGTCTTGCCATGGGTGTTGCATACTTAAATGAGGTGGAAGGTATACCTGTTGTTATGGCTACAGGTGAAGGAGGGGTTCCATCGAGACTGCTTAAGTCCCGTTATCTGAAATACTTCATACTTCAAATTGCCTCAGGATATTTTGGCTGGGATGAGATCATCCATAGCCTGCCTTATATGGTAGAGGACCCTGCTGCCATCGAGATAAAATACGGTCAAGGCGCAAAGCCCGGTGATGGAGGCTTACTTATGGCACAGAAGGTAATAAAACTTATTGCAAAGATAAGGGGCGTGCCAGAGGGGGTAGATCTTGCATCACCGCCCACACATCAGACAAAATACTCCATAGAAGAGGCAGTGGCAAAGATGATACAATCCATGTCCATGGCATTCGGTTTTAGAGTGCCTGTATACCCCAAGATATCGGGGACAAAAACAGCACTGGCTGTACTCAATAATCTTGCAAGAAATCCATATGCTGGGGCCCTTGCCATAGACGGTGAAGACGGTGGCACTGGTGCGGCATATAATGTATCCCTTGATAAGATGGGTCATCCCATTGCATCCAATATCAGGGACTGCTACCTTGAACTGGTAAAGCAGGGAAAACAGAACGAGCTACCCCTTATTGCAGGAGGTGGCATTGGTAAAAAGGGAAATCTTGCTGCAAATACTGCAGCCCTTATCATGCTCGGCGCCTCTGCTGTTCAGGTGGGTAAATATATCATGCAGGCAACAGCAGGCTGTCTTGGTGATGAGCTGAATAGATGCAATATCTGTAATACAGGTAAATGCCCGAGGGGCATTGCAACACAGGATCCAAAACTCTACAGAAGACTTGATTCAGAAAAGGTGGCAGAGAGACTTGTGGAGGTATTCCGTAGTTGTGATGTAGAGCTTAAAAAAATATTTGCCCCGTTGGGTAGAAGCACTGAATTACCCATCGGCATGTCGGATGCCTTGGGTAGTGATGATGCCCATATGGCAGAAAGGTTGGGTATTGCCTATGTATGCTAAAAAACTGGAGCTTTTAAATGAACAAATAGGTATACTTGAATGGCTCGATGAAAAAACCGCTATCATAAAGGGAAATACAGGAAAAGAGCGTATATCCTCACGATTGCTTGAAGAGCAAATCCAGAAGGCAGTCAGTGAAGGTGCAAGAAATTTAGAGATATACGCAGATGGTCAGCACGGAATAGGTGGAATACTCTGGCCAAGAGGGGAGACTATAGAGATTATGGTCTATGGTCCTGTTGGTCAGAGGTGCGGTTCCATGGGGATGTTTGGGACTGAGATTTTAATAAATGGTTGTGCCTCCGACGATGTGGGGTGGTTAAACTGCGGTGCAAAAATCACAGTCCTTGGCGATGTGGGAAATGGTGCATTTAATGCCGCTGCGCAGGGTATACTCTATGTTCAAGGTAGCGGTGGTGCAAGGTGTGATACCCTTACAAAACACAACCCCAGATTTGACCCGCCCCAATCCTGGTATCTAAGAGATGTAGGGGATAGTTTTGCCGAATTCAAGGCAGGTGGTATTTCTGTTGTATGCGGTGTGAACCCGAGAAACCCTGATAGTGTCCTTGGATATAGACCGTGTGTGGGCATGGTAGGTGGGATAATATATTTTAGAGGTGATATTCAGGGATTTAGCGAAAAGGATGTAAGGCTCCTCGACATCTCTGAATCAGACTGGACATGGTTAAAAGAAAATATGATACCTTTTCTGTCTGCCATAGATAGACTTGACCTATACAATGAGCTTTCATCTAATTTAGAAGAATGGAAAAAACTTGTCCCTTTTACCCCTGAAGAAAGAAGGGCAAAAAGACACTTTTCCCTGTCCATTACAGAGTTCCGTAAAAGACAGTGGGAGAAGGAGGTTGGTGAAGGTGGTATCTTTGCAGAATATATAGACCATGAGAGATGGTCTGTAATACCCTATATAGTCACAGGTGAATTAAGACGCTTTAAACCTGTGTGGTCAAATGAAAAATACGACCCACCCTGTGCCTATGCTTGTCCAACCCACATCCCTACCCATAAAAGGGCAAGACTTTTAAGGGAAGGAAAGATAAACGAGGCCCTTGAATTGATGCTTATGTATTCACCCATACCTGAGGTGGTCTGTGGCGAGATCTGTCCAAATCTCTGCATGGATGCTTGCACAAGGGCAAGACATGATTTACCCATCAATGTTGAAACCCTTGTTAAGATAAAAAAGGAGATTACCTTACCAAAACCCCAGAAACCTACTGGAAAAAAGGTGGCAATCATTGGCGGAGGACCTGCAGGTATGAGTGCAGCATGGCAACTTGCCTTAAAAGGCCACGAAACACATTTATACGAGTCATCAGATAGACTGGGTGGAAAGATAGACCAGTGCATCCCAAAGGAAAGATTGTCTATCCATGTACTTTATAAAGAACTCAATCGTTTTAAGGAAATAGGGGTTGGTCTCCATCTTGATACATATGTGGATGGAGAGTTATTCAAAGATATATACAAAAATAATGATGCCATAATTATTGCCTGTGGTGCCCACAAACCAAGAAGGCTTGAATTTCCAGGCTCTGAACATACCATAACTGCCTATAAATTTTTAAAGATGATAAATCAAGGTAAAAAACCTGATCTGACAGGTAAAAAGATCCTTGTAATCGGTGCGGGAAACGTAGGTATGGATGTGGCATCAGAGGCATACGTTTACGGTGCAGAGGAGGTTGTGGCAATAGATATTCAGAAGCCTGCTGCGTTTGGAAAAGAGCTCGAGATTGCCAGAAAAAAGGGTGTTAAAATTATCTGGCCTAAAAACATAGAACGTTTTGATAATGTAGAGGGAAAGGTATATTTCAGTGACGGCTCCTCCATAGAGGCCCAGATTGTTATTGTATCTATTGGTGATATGCCGGTTCTTGATTTTATCCCTTTCTTTATCCATTCAGAAAACGGCTGGATCAAGGTAAACGAATTCTATCAGACATCAGACCACAAAGTATATGCCATAGGAGATGTGACAGGCCTTGGTCTTGTAACCCATGCAATAGGCCATGGAAAAATTGTGGCAGATTATGTCCATGACCGACTTATAGCAAAACCATATTCATTTACAAAAAAGGGAGTGATTCCCTACAAACGTATTAAAAAGGAATATTACGATTTTTCAAGGATTGAAATGAATGACCCATCAAAAGAGGCAGAAAGATGTCTTTCATGCGGTATGTGCAGGAATTGCCACATATGCGAGACCACATGTCACTGGGGTGCAATTAAAAGGATTGAACATAGTGATGGTTCTTTTGAATATACTGTGGATGATGAAAGATGTATTGCCTGCGGGTTCTGTGTGGAGGTCTGTCCATGCGGTGTATGGGAGATGAGACAGAATTGAAAGGATTTGCAAAAGCATAAGAAATCTGATTTATTATTACGCCAAAAATCTTAAGGGAAATGATATGACCGAATCAAAAAAGGCACTACTTGCTTTAGCTGATGGAACTGTCTTTGAGGGCTATTCTTTCGGTGCAGAGGGAGAGGTTTCAGGAGAGGTTGTTTTCAATACATCCATTACAGGCTATCAGGAGATACTCTATGACCCGTCCTACAAAGGTCAGATCGTGACCATGACATATACAGAGATGGGGAATTATGGCATAAACATCGAGGATATTGAATCGAGAAAGACCTGGGTGGAAGGGTTTATCGTAAAAGATGCATGCTTTTATCCCAGCAACTGGCGTACCACAACCACCCTTGATGACCATCTGAAAACACAGGGGATTGTGGGTATCTATGGTATTGATACAAGGGCACTTACAAAACACATAAGGGAAATGGGTGCAATAAACGGTGTAATATCCACCTTTGATTTAGACCCCTTTAACCTTGTTAGAAAGGCAAAGGCCCATCCATCTATGAAAGGTCTTAATCTCGTTGATTATGTTACATGCGATAAGCCATACAAATGGAATGAAGGTTTATGGGAATTAGAACAGGGCTATAAAAAACCTGTTGAAAATGAGATAAGTTTCCATGTGGTGGTCTATGACTTCGGTGTAAAATACAACATCTTAAGAAATCTTGTAAATGTGGGATGCGCCATTACTGTTGTCCCTGCCCATACCCCATATACAGAAGTACTAAGATTGAATCCTGATGGCATTGTCTTATCCAATGGACCAGGGGATCCTGAGCCTGTCCAGTATGCTGTGGAAAATATAAGGCATTTGATTGGCAAAAAACCCATATTTGGTATATGTCTGGGACATCAGCTTCTGGCACTTGCCCTGGGAGGAAGAACATATAAACTGAAATTCGGCCACAGGGGTGCAAACCAGCCTGTTATGGATATGAGGACAAAAAAGGTGGAGATTACATCTCAAAACCACGGTTTTGCCGTGGATATAGATAGTCTCAATGGCATTGCAGAGATTACCCATATAAACTTAAACGACAAAACCGTTGAAGGTCTGGCACACAAAAAACTCCCTATATTTTCAGTCCAGTATCATCCAGAGGCATCCCCAGGCCCCCATGATGCAGCCTATCTCTATGAACTATTTATAGAGATGATGGAAAAACATAGAAAATAAAAAAAGGATTTTAGATGCCGAAAAGAACAGACTTAAAGAGCATACTCATAATAGGGTCAGGACCCATTATCATAGGTCAGGCCTGCGAGTTCGACTATTCAGGCACACAGGCATGTAAGGCATTAAAAGAAGAAGGTTACAGGGTTATACTTATAAACTCAAACCCTGCCACGATCATGACAGACCCTGAACTGGCTGATGTAACCTACATCGAACCTATAACACCTTATATGGTTGAAAGGATTATAGAAAAAGAAAGACCTGACGCGCTTCTTCCCACCCTTGGCGGTCAGACTGCCCTAAATGTATCTTTAAGGGTAGCAGAGGACGGTTACCTTGAGAGATTTAATGTGGAGATGATAGGGGCAAATGTAGATGCCATTAAAAAGGCTGAAGACAGAAGTCTATTTAAAGAGGCAATGAAAAAGATAGGGCTTTCTGTGCCTGAAAGTGGATATGCGAGGTCATTATCTGAGGCATTAGAGATTGCCGACCGCATAGATTTCCCTCTTATAATAAGACCCTCCTTTACATTAGGCGGCACAGGGGGGAACATTGCCTACAACAGGATAGAGTTTGAAAGGTATGTCCAGTTCGGCCTCGATGCAAGCCCTTATCATGAGGTTTTAATCGAAGAGTCTGTTATAGGCTGGAAGGAATTTGAACTCGAGGTAATGCGAGATAAAAAGGACAATGTAGTAATCATCTGTTCCATAGAGAACCTCGACCCCATGGGAATCCATACAGGTGATTCCATCACTGTTGCCCCTGTCCAGACACTAACGGATAAGGAATACCAGATCATGAGGGATGCGGCCATAAAGATAATCAGGGAGATAGGTGTGGATACCGGCGGGTCAAACATCCAGTTTGCTGTAAACCCCCAAAACGGAAAGATGTATGTAATAGAGATGAACCCCAGGGTATCAAGATCCTCGGCACTGGCAAGTAAGGCCACAGGCTTTCCCATAGCAAAGATTGCAGCCAAACTTGCCATTGGTTATACCCTTGACGAGATACCCAACGACATAACAAAAAAGACACCTGCCTCTTTTGAACCAACCATAGACTATGTGGTCGTGAAGATCCCCAGGTTTGCCTTTGAAAAATTCCCTGATGCAGACCAGACGCTCACAACACAGATGAAGTCTGTAGGTGAGGTCATGGCCATAGGCAGGACATTCAAAGAGGCTTTCCATAAGGCAATAAGGTCACTTGAGATTGGTGAGTATGGGCTCGTCAGAAAGTCCACTGATATTGATGAAATTATAAAAAAATTAAGGACACCCAACTGGGAGAGGGTATGGTATATAGCGGATGCCATAAGAGAGGGCATGTCCATAGATGAGATATATGAATACACAAATATAGACAGATGGTTCTTGAACAACATTGCAGAGCTTGTGGAGTTTGAAGAGGGGCTTAGAGAACATCCTGGCCATGATAAAATATCTCTTTTAAGGAGGGCAAAAGAACTCGGTTTTTCAGACAGATTCCTTGCAGAGATTTTACAGTCAGAGGAAAAAGAGATAAGAAAGGCAAGGATGGCATCGGGTATTTTCCCTGTCTATAAGACCGTAGATACATGCGCTGCAGAATTTCCTGCATACACCCCTTATCTATATTCCACCTATGAAAAACCCTTTTATGTTGTGGATGAAGAAAATCATACCTTGAGAAATACCACAGAGTGCGAATCAAACCCCACAGAACGAAAAAAGGTGATGATTCTTGGTAGTGGTCCCAATAGAATTGGCCAGGGGATTGAGTTTGATTACTGCTGTGTCCACGCTGCATTCGCATTAAAGGAAGAAGGATTTGAGACCATAATGGTAAACTGTAACCCCGAGACCGTATCAACGGATTATGACACCTCAGACAGGCTTTATTTTGAGCCGCTTACTTATGAGGATGTCCTATCCATTGTAGAGAAGGAAAAACCATACGGCATCATAGTCCAGTTTGGAGGCCAGACACCTTTAAAGCTTGCAGTGCCTCTGGCACAGGCAGGGGTTAATATACTCGGGACATCCCCTGACTCCATTGACAGGGCAGAGGACAGAAAAAGATTCGATGAACTCCTCACAAAACTGAACCTGAAAAGACCTGAAAGCGGCACTGCAAGGACATGGCAAGAGGCAATAAATGTCGCAAAATCCATAGGTTACCCTGTTATGGTCAGACCGTCCTATGTCTTAGGGGGAAGGGCAATGGAGATTGTATACGATGAGGATAGCCTTGTAGCATATATGAAAAGGGCACTCGAGGCGTCACCAGAACACCCCATCCTTATAGACAGGTTTCTTGAAAATGCCATAGAGGTAGATGTGGATGCCATAGCCGATGGGGATGATGTGGTCATCGGTGGTATTATGGAGCATATAGAGGAGGCAGGCATACATTCTGGGGATTCGGCCTGTTCTATACCACCTTATTCCCTTTCAAAAGACATAACAGATGAGATAAAGAGACAGACCATCATGCTGGCAAAAGAATTAAATGTTATAGGGCTTATGAACTGCCAGTATGCAATAAAGGACGGGCAGATTTATATCCTTGAAGTAAACCCCAGGGCATCAAGGACCATACCTTTTGTTAGTAAGGCTACTGGCAGACCCCTTGCAAAGATTGCGGCAAAACTCATGGTAGGAAAAAAACTAAATGACCTGGGTATAAGAGAGGAGATTGTCCCTGGTTATACCTCTGTGAAAGAGGCTGTATTTTCTTTTATAAAATTTCCTGGTGTAGATACCATATTAGGGCCTGAGATGAAATCTACAGGTGAGGTCATGGGCACAGACTGTGATTTCGGCAGGGCGTTTGCAAAATCACAAATTGGTGCAGGCTATATACTGCCTACAAAAGGCACGGTATTTATAAGTGTAAATGATGAGGATAAACCCCACATACTACCTGCTATAAAGATCCTCTCGGAGTGTTGCCTGAATATAGTTGCCACAAAAGGCACTGCAAGATTTCTAAATGACAACGGTATTGATGCCCGTGTTGTAAAGAAGATGACAGAGGGTAGACCCAATGCAGTGGACAAAATTAAAAACAACGAGATTTCTATGATTATAAATATACCGAAAGGGGCAAAATCAGTTAAGGAATCATACTACATAAGAAGGGCAGCCCTTGTCTATAACATCCCCTATTTTACCACAGTAGCAGGTGCAAAGGCAGTAGCCCACGCAATATCAGCCCTTGTAAGAGAAGAAATCCACGCCACACCCATTCAGGAACACTACATGCTGAACAGAATATGTAATAATCTGGGGGCAAGATATGAAAGATAATATAAGGATTGCCATGGGTCAGATAAACTGCACGGTGGGTGACCTAAAGGGCAATAAGGATAAAATACTCGATTACATTCTCAAGGCAGAATCCATAGGTGCAGATATAGTATGCTTTCCTGAGCTTGCCATAACAGGGTATCCCCCTGAGGATTTAGTCCTTAAACCCCGCTTTGTCCAGGAAAATATAGATGTTATAAATGGTATATCAAAAAATGTGGGAGAGATGATTGTGGTGTGCGGGTTTATTAACCAGGAAGAAGACAGGATTTACAATGCAGCGGCGGTTATGTATGGAGGCTCTATCAGGGGTATCTATCACAAGGCACTGCTACCCAATTACGGTGTGTTTGACGAAAAAAGGTATTTCAAATCAGGTGGAGAACCCATTGTGTTCTCCTATGGACCCATTAGATTTGGTGTAAACATCTGTGAAGACATATGGTTTAAAGAGGGTCCGACCCGACTTCAGGCAATGGCATCTGCAACCCTGATTTTAAATATTAATGCCTCCCCATATCATGCAGGTAAGATTAAGACAAGGGAGGCAGTGCTCACAGAGCGGGCAAGGGAGCACAATATAGCCATTGTGTATACAAATTTGGTAGGCGGACAGGATGAGCTTGTCTTTGATGGTGGCAGCATGGTGGTTGACAGGGATGGTTATGTAAATGCAAGGGCAAATCAGTTTAAGGAGGAGTTATGTATTTATGACATGCCCGTACCACACCTCACAAATGTATATGATAATCAACAGAAAAAGGCAAAACAGTGGTCTCACAGGATAATAGAGATTGCAGATAAAATCCCTGTAAAGGATAGGCCCAAGGTTGATTTAACCCCTTACACACCCCTTGGCCCCGAAGAAGAGATTTACAATGCCCTTATTCTGGGCCTAAAAGACTATGTAGTAAAAAATAGATTTAAGACTGTAGTTATTGGCTTAAGCGGTGGAATAGACTCTTCCCTTGTCTGTGTTATTGCCTGTGATGCAATAGGCAGTGAAAATGTTGTGGTTGTATTCATGCCATCTCGTTATACATCCCGTGAATCAAGGGAAGATGTCTACGGGCTTTCAAAAAATCTCAAGATAAAATTGCTCGAGATCCCCATCGATTCCATTTTCAGTGCATACCTTGATACCTTAAACCCTTATTTTAAAGGCATGGATGAGGACATCACCGAGGAGAATATCCAGGCAAGGATAAGGGGAAATATTATTATGGCGCTTTCCAATAAATTCGGCTGGCTTGTTCTCACAACAGGAAATAAATCAGAGATGAGCGTAGGCTATGCAACCCTATACGGAGATATGGCAGGCGGATTTGCCGTGATAAAGGATGTACCAAAGACCCTTGTATACGGGCTCGCCCGCTACAGGAATTCCAGAGGAATTGTAATACCTGAGAGGGTCCTTACAAAAGAGCCCACAGCAGAACTCAAACCAAACCAGAAGGACTCAGATACACTCCCGCCCTATGATACCCTCGATGCCATACTAAAGGCATATATAGAAGAGGACAAAGAATTAGATGAGATAGTATCTATGGGCCTTGATGCAGATACTGTGAAAAAGGTGCTGCGCATGGTGGATATAAACGAGTATAAAAGGCGACAGGCACCCCCTGGCATAAAGATTACACCCAAGGCATTCGGCAGAGACAGAAGGATGCCCATAACGAATAGGTATAGGATGTAGATGGTAAGCCTTTAAGGGGTTTTTGTAAGTGTCTTTAAGTCTTTAAAAAATCACATTCTTTTACAAAAATAATTGACAAGTTTGGACAATATGTTACTATCTCTTTAAGGTTTTATTCAGTTAAAATTTAGGGGGTGAATTATGAGTGACGAGACACCTTTGCTCGACGAACTCGAAAAAGGACCATGGCCAAGTTATGTAACCCAGATAAAGCGTGCGGCAAAGAAGAAAAAGGCTGCAAAGGACCTCCTCGGTATCCAGGAACTCTCGTACAAGGACAGGGTAACCCACTGGAAACACGGTGGTATTGTGGGTGTTACAGGATATGGGAGCGGTGTTATAGGTAGATACTGTGACCAGCCGGAAAAGTTCCCGGACGCTGCCCAGTTTCATACAATGAGAATAAACCATCCAGCAGGTTGGTTTTATAACACGAAATCCTTGAGAGAAATCTGTGATACCTGGGAGCAATACGGCAGCGGTCTTACAAACTTCCACGGTTCTACAGGGGATATCATCCTCCTCGGTACAACAACAGAGAACCTCCAGCCCTGTTTCGATGCCCTGACAGAAAAGGGTTATGACTTAGGTGGCTCAGGTTCTGCCTTAAGAACCATTACAGGTTGTGTGGGTCAGGCAAGGTGCGAGTGGTCGAATTTCGATACCTTGAATCTTGTGTATGACCTGACCATGGAATTCCAGGACGAGATCCACAGACCCCGCTGGCCTTATAAGTTCAAGATCAAGGCATCCGGCTGTCCCAACGACTGTGTGGCAGCCATTGCAAGGGCTGATTTCACCATCATAGGGACATGGAGAGATAGCTTGAGGATTGACCAGACTGCCATCAGAAATTATGTGGACAATGGCTTTGAGATTAAAACCCTTGTAGTGGACAAGTGTCCATCAGGTGCCTTAGAATGGGATGATAGGACAAAAGAACTGAAACTCAATGCAGAAGACTGTGTCCGCTGTATGCACTGTATAAACAAGATGCCAAAGGCAATAAGACCGGGTACAGATTGCGGTGCCACAATCCTGGTAGGGGGAAAGGCGCCCATCATCAAAGGCGCATACCTGTCATGGGTACTTATTCCCTTTATAAAGGTAGAGCCGCCCTATGAGGAGATTAAGGACCTCTTGAGAAAGATATGGGACTTCTGGGATGAAAACGGTCGCACCAGAGAGAGGCTTGCAGAACTCATAGAAAGGGTTGGCTTGAAGAATTTCTTAAAAGAGATAGGCATACCGCCTGTCCCTCAGATGGTCTACAAACCCAGGGCAAACCCGTATGTATATTTTTGATGTTTAATGTTAAAAGTTGAGTTTTGAATAAAAAACATTGAACACAGAACATTGAACATAGAACAAAACAAAGGAGGGCAATTATGGGAAGGACAGATATAGGGCCACCGGATTACAGGGATATGCTCCCCCCGGTGATAAAGAAAAATTATGGAAAGTGGAAATATCACGAGACCATAAGGCCGGGTGTTCTAAGGCATGTCTCCGAATCAGGAGATGAGGTCTATACAGTAAGGACAGGTTCTCCCAGACTTCTGTCCGTAGATTTTATAAGGGACATCTGTGATGTTGCCGATAAATACTGTGATGGCTATTTGAGATTTACAAGCCGTTATAATATCGAGTTTATGACAGACAAAAAGGCAAATGTGGATGCCCTGATAGAGGAATTAAAAAGGCTCGGTCTTCCTGTGGGAGGAACGGGCAATGCCATATCGAATATCGTCCACACCCAGGGATGGATCCACTGTCACAGTGCAGCAACAGATGCCTCGGGTCTTGTAAAGGCCATAATGGACGAACTGTATGATTATTTTACGAGTATGAAACTGCCTGCCTATGTGAGAATTGCCGTTGCATGCTGTATAAATATGTGCGGTGCTGTTCACTGCTCTGATTTGGCCATAGTGGGTGTCCACAGAAGACCACCGAAGATAGACCATGAAAAGGTCCTTGCCCAGTGCGAGATACCCACGACCATCCAGTCCTGTCCTACAGGGGCTATAAGGCGGCACCCTGACCCCAATGTAAAGAGTGTTGTTGTCCGTGAGGACCTATGCATGTATTGTGCCAACTGTTTTACCGTATGTCCTGCCATGCCCCTTGCAGACCCTGAGGGTGACGGCGTGGCCATCTATGCCGGTGGTAAGGTGTCCAATGCAAGAAAACCACCCATGTTCTCAAGAATGGTTGTGCCTTTCTTACCAAATAATCCTCCTCGCTGGCCAGAGGTAGTCAACGTGATAAAAAAGATCGTGGAGGTATATGCATCCCATGCAAAGAAATACGAGAGGATGGGTGAATGGATAGAGCGTATCGGCTGGGAGAAATTCTTTAAATTAACGGATATCCCTTTTACAGAACAGCATATAGATGATTTTACCCATGCAGTGGAGACATACAGAACCACGACACAGTTTAAGTGGTAAAAAAAGCCCAAGGAGGTAGAACCTTGTCTGACGAGATAACCCCTGAATTAAAACAGAAGATCATAGATTATCTAAAGACAGTATCCAAGGCAAAGAACAAAGAGGTGGCCCGGGCAATAGATGCGGACAAACACCTTGTGGATAAGGCCATTGCCGAACTCAGCAAGGAGGGTAAGATAGAGTACATCTATCTCGGTGCATCCTTTATTAAACTGAAAGAAGATTGATTTTTCGTATGGTTTATGGGGTTTGAACTCATATGCCTGCCCGAATGATGATTGCAGCACCATCAGGCAGAAGCGGTAAGACCATCATAACTGCTGGAATCTGTGCGGCTTTAAGAAAAAGGGGTCTTGTGGTTCAGGCCTTTAAAAAAGGACCGGACTATATAGACCCCTCATGGCTTACTGCTGCCTCAAAAAGACCGTGCAGGAATCTCGACCTATATATGATGAAAAAGGATGTAATCATAAAAACCTTTTACAGGGCATCAGAGGATGCAGATATCTCCATCATAGAGGCAAATATGGGTTTTTATGATGGTGTGAAACCTGATGGAAGAGATAGCCCTGCAGGCCTGGCAAGGCTCCTCGATGCACCTGTTATCTTTGTGGTTAACTGTTTACGTATAACAAGGAGTGTGGCAGCAATAATCCAGGGGTTTATGGGGTTTGAACAAGGAAGTAACATAAAAGGGGTCATTCTGAACAATGTCTCAGGTCAAAGGCACGAAAAAAAACTCACAGACAGTATAAAAAGGCACTGCCGTGTCCCTATCATAGGTGTTGTGCCCAAATCTTCATCCTTGAATATCAAAGAAAGACATCTCGGGCTCATCCCTTCTGTGGAGAACCATGAAAAAGAAGACCTGATCAACAATATGGCCCGATTTTTTGAGAGGTATATAGACATGG
Source organism: Deltaproteobacteria bacterium (assembly GCA_029553295.1). Taxonomy (GTDB): domain Bacteria; phylum Desulfobacterota; class Syntrophorhabdia; order Syntrophorhabdales; family Syntrophorhabdaceae; genus DTOV01. The sequence continues at coordinate 17,858 of JAKPCK010000130.1, forward strand.
ACAGGATACTGTCTATTGCAGAAGGCCCTGTTGTTAAAAAACCCCATAACAACATATCTGGTACATACAAAAATACAAAGAAAAGTCCACGGGTAAAGCTGGGGATATTCTACGATAAGGTGTTCAGTTTCTATTATCCCGAAAACCTCGAAGCCCTTGAAAAAAACGGTGCCGAACTTGTATATATTGACTCCATGAAAGACACTGCACTACCCAATGTCCACGGTCTTTACATAGGAGGGGGATTTCCTGAGTTATACGGGTCTGAGATTACAAAAAACAGGTCTCTTTTGTTAGAGCTAAAGAGGGCTATTGAGGGCTGGATGCCTGTTTACTGTGAGTGTGCAGGGCTTATGTATTTATGTAGTGGTATAAAGACCCATGAAGGGTTTTTTGAAATGGCAAAGATTATACCGTCTGTTGTGGAGATAAAGGGGTCACCTCAGGGACATGGATATATGGAGGCCGAGGTAATCACAGAAAACCCGTTTTTTAAAAAGGGAGTAAAGATAAAAGGCCATGAATTTCACTATTCAAGGCTGATAAAGGACAGGGATTTACCATGTGCCTTTAGGGTTTTAAGGGGTCATGGAATAGACGGATATAATGATGGTATAGTGTATAAGAACATGTTTGCATCTTACATGCATATCCATGCTGCAAGTGTGCCTTATTGGGCAAAAAATTTTGTTCAGATTGCAGAAAGGTATAAAAACTGTAATATGGATATGCAACAGGTTATAAAAAAGGGGGTGTATTGTAATGCCGGATGAAAGTAAGATAGTTCAATGTCCTGTATGCCATACAGAGATAGAGGTGGGTTCTCAGGTGGCAAAACTCTACGGTGCGGTAAGGGCAGCGCCGAGGGCACAGAGTAATTACGAAGGCAAAGATTATTTTTTCTGCTGTAAGGCATGCAAAAAAAAGTTTGATGAAGACCCAAAAAAATATATCAAAAAATAGGAGGTTAACAGATGGCAAAAACAGTTCTCGGAGGAATTGAGGTCGAGATCGATGAGGATGGATTCATCCAGGAGCCTGAAAAATGGAACCAGGCCATAGCAGAGGACCTGGCAAAGCTCGAACAGGCATACCCCATGTCAGATGAGCACTGGAAGGTCGTGAACTACTTAAGGGATTATTATCTCAAATACGAGATAGCACCGCCTATAAGGATGCTTGTAAAACAGACAGGGTTTGATTTAAAAAAGATATATCAACTATTTCCATCTGGACCGGCAAAAGGGGCATGCAAGATCGCAGGGCTACCAAAACCCACAGGGTGTGTATAAAAAAAAGAGGAAGATGCAGGGTTTAAGGGTACAGGGTTTAGAAGCATCTAACCTTATATGCCCTTAAACCATGTGGATTTTATGGAGATATTTATCGCAATCCTTACCTACTTTGCATACATATTCATCGTAGTTGCCTATACGGTGAAGATTGTTAAATATCTGAAACTACCCATACATCTCCGGTGGGAACTCTATCCAGTTATCCATGAAGATGCCTACCACTACGGTGGGTCATGTTTTGAAAATACCAACTGGTGGGAAAAACCGAGAAAGATACGAAATATAAAAGGTTTTTTGTGGCTTCTAAAAGATTATTTCACCCTCCATGACTATCTTAAACAGAATCTCTTCTACTGGCTGGGGCTATATCCCTGGCACATAGGTTTCATATTCATAATAACCTTTCATATACTCTGTTTTTTTGGCGCCCTTTTTATGGTATCGGGCATATCTATCTCCCATAACTCGCAGGATATATTAGGAATAATCATATACTATGCAATACTTTTTACAGGTGTATTAAGCTTCATATCAGGGGCAATAGGGAGTATCATAATCCTCATAAACAGGGTCATTGATAAAAACTTAAAGACCTATGCCTCACCACTACAGTTTTTAACGTATATTTTTACCCTGATCGTTTTTTTGAGCGGTCTTTACTCTTGGTATTATGTTGACCCAAAACTGGAGGAATACAGAGAGTTCTGGGTGGGTCTTTTAACCTTTAATTTTATAGGTGTTGAAACAGCAACAATGGTGCACATAATACTGTTTGATCTATTTCTCATATATCTTCCCTTTACCCGCTCCCTTCATTATATAACCCGTTTTTTTGCATTTTTCTTGATAAGGTGGGATGATAAACCCAACATAAGAGGCGGGGATATGGAAAAGAGAATAGAAGGGCAATTTGAAAACAGGATAAACTGGTCAGGACCCCATATAATCACAGGAAAATCTTGGAGAGAACAGTAGATGGATATATTGGACCTGGGTAAAGATATAGACGTGCTTATAAATATAGAACCAGAAGACCTCATACCCCTTCCTTATCCTTATGATGACCCGGCAAACGAACCTTTAATAAAGAAATTGACAGATGATCAGAAAAAGCGATACGAGGCATCCCTTGATGGTGTTATTGCCATAGGCATACCAAAACCCACCACAAAGGAAGAGGAAGAGACATTTGTAAGAAGGTTTCTATCAGGTCTTGAGAAACTTTTGTCCCTGGAGAACAACTGGACTTTTCTTCAGCCCCTATATCACTCCCTTGAATACTGTGTTAAGTGCCAGCTCTGCAATGATGCATGCCCTGCCTATATAGCATCAGGTAGAAAGGAGATATACAGACCTACCTACAGGCCTGAGATACTCCGTCGTATAATCAATAAATACATAAAAAAGAAACATCCTTCGCTTTTAAAACTCACAGGCAGCGATATAGAGCTCAACTGGCAGCTTGTGGCAAGGCTCGGTGAACTTGCCTACCGCTGCACCTTATGCAGAAAGTGTGCCCAGGTATGTCCCCTCGGTGTGGATAACGGGCTTATCAGCCACGAGATAAGAAAGATATTCAGTCAGGAGATGGGGATTGCCCCTAAGGAACTCCATGAATCAGGCACCATGCAGCAGCTCAAGACAGGCTCATCCACAGGGATTACGCCTAAGGCCCTTGCCAATATCATAGAGTTTATGGAAGAGGAGATAGAGGAAAAGACGGGTAAAAAGATAAAGATCCCCGTGGATAAAGAGGGTGCAGATATACTTCTTATACACAATGCAGGGGAATTTATATCCTGGCCAGAAAATACCATGGCCTTTGCCATCATCTTCGATGCAGCTCATATTGACTGGACGCTCTCCAGTGACCTTGCAGGCTACGATGCAGTAAACTACGGCGTCTGGTATGATGACATCCAGCTTGCCAGGATTGCCAGACGCCATGCCGAGATAGCAAGGGCACTGAAGGTAAAAAAGATAAATGTAGGTGAATGCGGGCATGCCCATAAGGCCATGATTGTTGTGGCAGACAGGGTCCTCACAGGGGAGCTAAATATCCCGAGGGAGAGTGCACTGCCCATCCTGGCAGATATTGTTCTAAACGACAGGATTAAACTCGACCCCTCGAGAAACAACTTTCCTGTTACGCTCCATGACCCGTGCAACATGGTGAGGCTTATGGGTATTGTGGAGCCACAGAGACAGATACTCAGAAAAATCTGTCCCCAGTTCAGGGAGATGGAACCCCACGGCGTGGATAATTACTGTTGCGGTGGTGGCAGTGGATTTGCTATCATGCAATCCATGAATTTTCCGGACTGGCGAAGCGTGGTGTCAGGAAGGATAAAATTAAAGCAGATCCTTGAGGTATTCCAGGATGTTATCTCAGTGGATACAAAAAAGTATGTATGTGCCCCCTGTTCCAACTGTAAGGGTCAGATAAGGGATCTGTTTGCCTTCTACAATGTGTTTGAAAGGTGTAATATCTTATACGGTGGCCTTGTGGAGCTTATCGTCAATGCCATGGTGGATATAAAAAAACCTTTTATAGAATGGGAGTGGAGATAATAGATAGGTAAAATGGGTTTAAAAGACATACTTGTAGAAAAAAGGTCTGAAATACTAAATGCATGGTCTGACATGATTATGGATACGTATCCCCCTGATGCAGCAGTTTTTTATAAAACAGAAAAGGACAGGTTTTTAAACCCTGTGGGATATATAGTCAATGAAGGGATAGGACATATATACGATGGGCTTCTCAATGGAGGTAGTGCAGAAACCCTTGCCTATGCCATTGACAGGATTATAAGGGTCATGGCTGTCCAGGATATCCCTCCATCAAAGGCCGTGTCCTTTGTTTTTATGCTAAAAAAGGTATTGAAAGACTTAATTGGCATAGATACTACCAACAATGTCATTATCCAAGAGTTAAACGACCTTTATGATAGGATAGAGGAGACAGCCCTTGTTGCATTCGATGTGTATATGGGTTGCCGTGAGGATATAAGCCGCATAAGGATGGATGAGATAAGGCAACATGGATATGGGGCAACAATGAATCCTCATATCTTAAAAAGAAGAAGGGGATAATGAAGATAGCCCTGCCTTTTTTCGCCATTGCAGCTATTGTCGCTGTTATCTATTCAGGCGTAAAGTTCTATAACCTTCAAATATTTTTCGGTATTGTCTTGCCGTATATATGCTTTACATTGGCTATTGTAGGTTTTATAGCAAGGATAATAAGGTGGGCAGCATCACCTGTGCCCTTTCATATAACAACTGTCTGCGGTCAGCAGAAATCCCTTCCATGGATCAGTCACAGCAAGATAGAGAGCCCCACTACAGGCATGGGGGTTTTATTAAGGGTCATAGGTGAGACCATTGTTTTTCGCTCCCTCTTCAGAAACGACAGGGCCTCACTCTATAAAGACAAAAGTAGGGTTATTTACAGCAGCGATAAACTCCTGTGGGCAGGGGCATTATTATTCCACTGGTTTCTTTTTATTATTGTCTTGAGACACCTCCGCCTGTTTTTGGAGCCTGTCCCCTACTGGGTTATAACCCTTCAGAATATGGACGGTATCCTCGAGACCACAATCCCGGGTGTCTATATCAGCAATGTCATTGTATCCCTGTCTGTTTTATATCTCATTCTCAGGAGGTTCAGGTCGAGGATAAGATACATATCCCTCCCTGCTGATTATTTTATACTTTTTCTCCTGGGCAGCATAATACTATCCGGTATCCTTATGAGGCATATATACAGGGTGGATATCCTCGATGCAAAGGCATTTATCATGGGGCTTATATACCTCAAACCCCTTGTCCACGAGGGCTTGGGCGCCATGTTCTATGTCCATCTTGGCCTTGTAAGTGTTTTGTTCATGTATATACCTCACAGTAAACTCATGCATATGGCAGGAATATTTTTGAGCCCCACAAGAAACCTAAAAAATGACAGCAGGATGAAAAGACACATAAACCCATGGGGCTATCCAGTAAAGGAACATACATATGACGAATGGGAGGAGGAGTTTAAAGATGCCCTGAAAGAGGCAGGGATACCCCTGGAGGGTGAGGATGTAAGGTTAAGACAATAGCAGATTTTGATAAGTGGCACGATTTTATGGATTGGTGATATGAATAAACCAGAAGAGATAGTAAAAGATATTGAGCTTACACCTAAAAAAGGGGACTGGATGACCCCTGAGGTGGAATTCAAAAAGGGGAGATATTGCTATGGTGCACCCCTGAAACACCAGCAGTATCTCGAGCTGCCAAATCCAAGGGAGTGGCAGCCGTCGGATATAGATTGGAGGTTACCTGATAACTGGCAGGAGATAATACTAAAGGGTATGGCAGACCTCTTGAAAAAGAACCGCTCCTTTAGGCTCTTTATGGATATATGCGTGCGTTGCGGTGCCTGTGCCGACAAGTGTCATTTCTTTATCGGTTCAGGGGATCCGAAGAATATGCCGGTTTTAAGGGCAGAGCTTCTGCGTTCTGTCTACAGGAGATATTTTACCCTCCAGGGCAGGCTCCTGGGCAGGCTTGCCGGAGCCAGGGATTTAACCGTAGAAGTCCTCAAAGAGTGGTTCTACTATTTCTATCAATGCACAGAGTGCAGGAGATGTTCGGTCTACTGCCCCTATGGTATAGACACCTGTGAGATTACCATGATAGGGAGGGAGCTATTAAACCTTGTGGGATGTAACATCCAGTGGGTTGTAGAGCCGGCATCCAACTGTTTTAGAACAGGAAACCACTTAGGGGTGCCACCCCACGCCTTTAAAGAGACCTTTGATTTTGCCATAGACGAGATAAAAGACCTCACGGGCATAAAAATAGAGGCACCCATAAACAGAAAAGGGGCTGAGATCCTTTTTGTGGCGCCCTCTGCTGATTATTTTGCAAGCCCTCACTGGTTCACATTCCTTGGTTACCTTATGCTTTTTCACGAGATAGGCCTTGATTATACCTGGAGTGCATACGCATCAGAAGGGGGCAACTTCGGGCTCTTCCACTCCATGGAGCTTGCAAAGAGGCTCAATGCCAAGATATATGCCGAGGCAAAAAGGCTCAAGGTGAAATGGATTTTAGGCGGTGAATGCGGCCATATGTGGCGGGTGATACACCAGTATATGGATACATTCAACGGGCCTGCAGACTTCCTTGAGGTGCCTGTTTCACCCATTACAGGGACGAGGTTCGAGCATGCAAAATCCACCAAGATGGTCCATATAACCGAGTTTACAGCAGACCTTATATACAACAACATCCTAAATCTCGACAAATCAAGGAATGATAAATGGAGGGTAACCTTCCACGATTCCTGTAACCCGGCAAGGAGTATGGGGCTCTTTGAGGAGCCGCGTTTCATTATAAAAAATACCTGTAATCATTTCTATGAGATGCCGGAAAATACCATAAAAGAGAGGACATTCTGCTGTGGAAGTGGTGCCGGCCTCGGTGCTGATGAGAATATAGAGATGAGGCTCCGTGGCGGCCTGCCAAGGGCAAATGCCGTTGACTATGTACGAAAAAAGCACGGGGTTAATATGCTTGCCTGTATATGCGCTATAGACAAGGCTGCACTACCACCGCTTCTTGAATACTGGGTCCCAGGGGTTGAGGTCTGCGGTGTCCATGAGCTTGTGGGTAATGCCCTTATTATGAAAGGGGAAAAACAAAGGGAGACAAACTTAAGGGGTGAACCCCTTAATACTGAAGGAGAGGCTGAAGAAAAGGAATAGTTTTATGGTGAAGATAATCATAGGCCTTATTTGCCTTCTCATTATACTCTTTTCACCCGTTGGCTATAATGTAATAACGGGCAGGACAGGCTATATCCCTTTATTAAAGACACCCCAGTATCAGGGAGACTGTGTAGAGGGCACTATATACATGAGAAAGAGGCATATGGAGGTCCTTGAGAGATGGAGAAATGCCTATGTTAGAGACGGTATAAAGAGATATGTATCCATAAATGGCATCTATAATATAAGCCTCACAGGGACATGCCTTAAGTGTCATTCCAACAAGGCAGAGTTCTGTGACCGTTGCCATGATTATGGAGGAATAAAACCAGGATGCTGGGATTGTCACCATATACCTGAGATAAAGGCAGAGAAATGAATAGGAGAGATTTTCTAAAATTTGCAGGTGTGCTGGCCTTTGGTATTGCAGCCCACCAGTCTGTAAACCTCATCTCCCAGTCCAGGGCAAGGGACGAAAAAAAATCAACAAAGGCATGGGCTATGGCAATAAGCTTTAGTGCCTGTGCAAGGCGCGAGGGCTGCAGGGATTGTATAGATATCTGCCATCTCATACACAATGTCCCTGAGTTTGACAACCCTAAGGACGGGCTTAGATGGATATGGGCATCACCCTACGAGTCAGTATTTGCCGACCAGACAAATCCATTTAATAGGGGTATGCTGAAAAATCTCTCGGTCTTGTGTCTGTGCAATCACTGCGATAACCCGCCCTGCGTAAAGGTTTGCCCCACAAAGGCAACATGGAAAAGGGAAGACGGGATAGTAATGATGGATTACCATAGGTGCATAGGTTGCAGATACTGCATGGCAGCATGCCCGTATGGTGCCAGGAGTTTTAATTGGCGAGACCCCAGACCTTTTATAAAGAACATAAACAAGGATTACCCCAACAGGATGAAAGGGGTTGTGGAGAAGTGCAATTTCTGCGAAGAGAGGCTCTCCCAGGGGCTCATACCTGCCTGCGTGGATATATGCCCTGAAAAGGCACTGATTTTCGGGGACTTGAATGACCCTGATTCAGAGGTCTCAAAGGTGTTAAGGGCGAGGTTCAGCATACAGAGAAGACCCTATCTTGCCACAGGGCCAAGGGTATTCTATATCTTCTGAGGGTGTATGATTGAGAAGGCATTAAAAGGTGGTTCGAGATACTGGTTGTGGATAGGATTCCTCTTTGTTCTTATAATAGTCGGCTTTCTATCCTATCTAAAACAGCTTGCCCATGGCCTTGGCATCACCGGGATGGGCAGGGATGTTTCATGGGGTCTCTACATAGCAAACTTTACATTTTTTGTAGGTGTTGCCGCATCTGCTGTAGTAGTTGTCCTTCCTTACTATATCCACGACTATAAGAGATTTAAGGGCATAACCATCTTAGGAGAGTTTCTTGCTATATCTGCTGTTATTATGACAATACTGTTTATATTCGTTGACCTTGGGGCACCATCAAGGGTGTTGAATATCATACTGTATCCATCTCCATCCTCTCTTCTTTTCTGGGATATGGTGGTGCTGACAGGTTATCTCATACTGAACATAATAATAGGCTGGTGGTCTCTCGATGCAGAGGATAAAGAGATGGAACAGCCCCGATGGATTAGACCCCTTGTCTATATCTCCATCCCATGGGCAATAAGTATACATACGGTTACAGCCTTTATATACTCAGGGCTCATTGCAAGGTCATTCTGGCACACAGCCCTTTTGGCACCCCGCTTTCTTGCCTCTGCCTTTGCCTCAGGACCTTCACTGCTTATTATCCTCTCCCTCATTGCCAAGCGCTGGGCAGGCCTTGAGGTGGAAAGAGATGCCATAAAGAAGGTGTCTGTAATCATAGCATATGCCCTGGCTATCCACATATTCTTTGTCCTTGTAGAGATATTTACAGTCTTCTACGGTGACATGCCAGCCCATACAGACCACTTCAGGTTCCTTTTCTTAGGGGTTACAGGTAAACGTTTTCTTGTCCCCTGGGCGTGGGGCTCTGTGATATGTGCATTGATAGCCTTTATAACACTCCTTAAAAACTCCGACAGACTAAATGAAAAACCCCTTGTCTTTGCCTGTATATTAACCATATTGTCTATATGGGCAGAAAAGGGTATAGGTCTTGTTATAGCCGGGTTTATCCCAACACCCCTTGATGAGATACCAAGGTATTACCCGACCCTCTTTGAGGTGCTCATATGTATAGGTATCTATGCTACAGGTTTTTTGGTGCTTACGGTCTTATATAAGATTGCTGCATCAATAAGGGGCAAAAACCGTCCTTTTTCATAGTATTCGAATAAGTACAGCCACCACTCATATATGGCTTGAGACCTATGCTATCCGTAAAAAATCATTTTCCTGCATCATACCACTTGTTGCAAAAAACCTTGATAAGTCATAATCTTTTATGCTTATGGGAATATCCTTCAGGTGACTTCTGCATGATTTAAAAATCGTATCTGCGTGCAATAACATTATCTCATTGTCCCTGTCCATATCTGAGATGGCCTTTAGATTTTCAGGCTCATTATCTATAAAGGCAAAGACCTTATATCCGAGATTTATGAAGTATTCAATCCCTTTCTTTTTAATGCCTGATATATGGGTGTCTAAGCCTTCATTATTCATAAATAGCAGTTCATTTCTAAATGTGACACCCTTTTCTCTGCCCAGTTCATTTAGGGCAGCGAGGGTTTTAAAACGAAGTGATTCAGGTCTCCCTGTATTTAAACCTACATAAGTATCGGGTTGCATCTGAAACAACTTTATAACATCAAAAACCCCTTTGAAAGGTTTATTTGCCTTTTTTATGGTAAGGGATGAGAGAAAAAGGTTTTCATAGCGCGAGAGGATATAAGCCTGGTCATCTTTATTGATCGAGAGTCTATCCAGCAAAATTTTGAGATGGGCTTCATGAAAATCTATATCCGAGACCTTTACGCCTTTAAAATATTCTGTTGCGTGCTGCCTGTCAAATTCTCTTAGCACATTGAGGATGATAAACCTCATATCCAGTATGGTCCCATCTATATCAAAGGCAATGAGAAGCCTGTCGCTGGAATATTTTGTCCTTATATCTTTATAGTGTAACAATAGTTTTTCCATCCAGTGCTGCATTCTTTCTCCTTATAAAATTTTAAAAATTTGGATAAATATAAATTCAAATTGTTAAGGCAAGATAAATTTTTATTAAAATTTCCGTTAAAAACCTTTATTTTGAATTCTAATTTAAAAAATTAACAAAAAAATAATCAAATCTTAATTGTATATTAACCCAAACCCATTAGAATAATCAACAAAATGAATAATAAAATTAAAATGAGGGCAAATTGGCGCTCCCAGCATCTAAAATAAAATTTAGCCATACCCCTTCTCAATCTATAGAATATATAACAGAGATTCGGGACCTACTGGGAATAAACCAGAGGTCACCAAATATCTCTGTTGAACCATTGCCTTTTTCTTTAGGCGATGTTACCGCAGGTGTTGAAAACGAATTCCAGACAATAGTGGAAGGCAAAAGGAATTCTGTTGACCTACCTATAGTAATTGAAGAATCCAGTTATTACAAAAATCTCATCAGGAGAATAAAAACTGGAGACGCATCTAAAAAAATCATCTCTGAGCTGGATAGATATCTACAAAATAACAAAGACAATATCTGGGAGAATAGCTGGGTTAGATTCCCAAGAAAAACCCTCGGTAAAAACCTTGATATGATCCTTGATTATGATTTAAAGGCCAATAAAAACAAACCTTATGAGGGAAAAAGAAGTGATTGGGACAAATTCATTTTTTTTAAAGATGGCGAAGAGTTTGTAAGGTTACCGGTAAGCTATATATTAAAATTGAGTTTAAGCGATGCAACCGTGTGTGAGATCAGTGCCTCCAATATAGTTAAAGAAACAGGCATAAAACTGGTGGATAAATTTTTAAATGACAATACATCCCCGGAGGTCCTCTCATTTACCCCTGTATTTTTAGATAAAAGCAATAATATTGGCTATGGCATTGCCAAAGAGACATCAAAACGTTTCTTTCTTATCCAGTTACTCGTCATGTATGCCAACAGACGATTTGGTCTTATAGATTCTGGCCAAAAAATCTATGTGTATCTCTCATCCCATCCCCCGATAAGACAGAAGGCACTAAACAGCATAATATCTGATGCCTTTTATAGGGAATTATTCATGAATCCATGTCTTTCTGGCTGGGATAAGGGGGAGGAAAAATTTCACTATATGGAGCTATGCCATCAAGTTCTATCAAGGAGTCATCTCAATACCATTTCAAAATTAAAAGATGCAGGTATAATTACGAGAAATTTAATCGTCCTTCCTGATACATCAAATATTTCTTTAGCAAATAACGGGACGCACATAAGCATTGGAAGCAAAAAACTCACCGAACTTCTAAAAGACCCTGACTCTAACTTTACAAACATCGATGAAAAATATCTTGGTGACCTTGTAATAAAAATAGTGGAACACTTTTTACCTCTATTTGTTGGTGCATATTCAGCTTCACCTTACAGGATTGACTTCTGGGATTTTCATCCAGAAAGGATGCTTGGGTTTCTACCCCATGAATTGGACTATACACATCTAAGAATGATCTGGCGCAGGTGGAAAAAAAAGGCAGACCTGAGTATCTTTGGACGATCCATTACCCCTTTTGGACCCCTATGGATTGATAAATTTATAGCGAAGGTATTCGGGTTGAAAGGAGATTTTGTTATAGACTTCCGATTGATTGATTATCTTGTATGCCTTCTATCTACTGAACAGAGCCCAGGGCTTGATGGCTCTATGGATAATCAGGTTCGTTTAAAAAAAGACCTGGCAAGCCTCGGGGTTTTCGACAGGAATATGTCCATGTATCTTCTCTACAGGTTAAGAGATTACGAATCAAAAGGTTTTTCAGGATTTGAAGGGCGATTCTACAGCATATTCGAAAGCATATTAGAAGATATGGGTCAGGCCGCAAGCCTTCAGGTACTTTTGACAGCGCTGGCATATAAATACATCCTCGTAGAAGGTATTACACACGGTCATATACCTGATGAGCCTACTATAGAAAGCGAGAGAAGACAGATTTTTTTCGGAACAGCCATAGGAATCCCCACCTTTTTTGTAAACAAAAACACAAAAAATAGTTTTATAAAAAGGATTTTACAAAAAACGACCGGTATTCGCTCAAGTCATAGATACCCTGGTTACATAAGGGTATATAATAGGGAATATCAGAAGGCGCTTATAAGGACTATCCAGGAAGATGCAACGGATCTTATTGAGGTGATGGGACTTGAAAACACTTTTGATTCATTGAAAAAGAGAATAGATGAACCGGAAACCTACTCTACAGCTTCACGGTTAACAAGAGGTATACTTGGAACAACAAAAAAGAAAAATCCATTACAGCTATCTGGCGATGATTTTAATGCAGAGGCAGAGAAATATTATAGAGATAAGTTGCGGAAAAGACATATGGAAGAGGCGTTTTCTATTGTTTTAGAGGATTTTAAAAAAATAGATTCCCATTTGTTTTGTGATGGCTGTCTTTTAAAAGAATCATTGGTCTCAATAATCGGCTACACTAATGTCTCGGATTTTTTGCTGAAAAGAAAAAAAGATATCATAAGTGATTGTATCTCTGAAGATGAGATTAAAAAACTCATTCAGCTTATGGTTCTATCCATATATATCGATATGAAAGAATATGAATCAAAAGATAAAAGACTGTAATTGAACCCATGACACAGCATCAGTTTATAGACAGAGAGGCACTAAAAGTCAAAGATGAGGTATTTTATGGAGACAGGATTATCAGGTTTATTTATTCCAAAAAAAGAGAGATGCCTTGTGTATTATACAAGATTTTTAGCTCAAAGAGACTATCTGATTTTCTTGGCTTTTTTTATTATGACTCTTTTATTGGCTCAAAGATAACCAAAACAAAGGAGTTTATGGATAGGATGGGCATAGATTACTCTGAGTGTCTTGAGAATCCAAGGCTACTTAACACCCCTCGAAAGATCTTTGAAAGAAAAATCCTATACTGGACAAAAAGACCCATGCCAGAAGATGAGCGCTATATTGTTTCTCCTGCAGACTCTAAGGTCATGCTCGGTTCTTTTGCCGAAACATCACTTCTATATATAAAAAACAAATTTTTCCAGTATCAAGAGCTTTTAGGGATAGATAAGATGGAGTGGATCGAAAGATTTAAAAACGGTGATTTTGCCATATTCAGACTCACACCGGACAAATATCACTATAACCACACGCCTGTCTCCGGACTTGTAATAGATTTTTACAGCATAGATGGCTATTATCACTCTTGTCACCCCGAGGCGATAGTTACACTATGCACACCCCATTCAAAAAACAAAAGGGTCATAACAATAATTAACACTGATGTAGATGGAGGGACATGTATAGGTATTGTAGCAATGGTTGAGGTTGCCGCACTTTTAATCGGCGACATAGTCCAGTGTTATAGCGAATATAGATATAATAACCCTCAAAACATCTATAAAGGGATATTTTTGAAGAGAGGGCAGCCAAAAAGCCTCTTTAGACCTGGTAGTTCTACTACCATTCTCCTCTTCCAAAGAGACAGGGTTGCCTTTTCTCCTGATTTAATAAAAAATAGTCGTAGACACGATATAGCAAATATATATTCAAGGGGTTTCGGTACGCCCCTTGTAGAAACCGATGTAAAGGTGCGATCACCCATTGGGAAAAAAATATAGGTAGGTGGATCGATGCCTTATACAGACGAGATATTCGTTATCTCTATATCTCTTGCATGCATAATAATCCAGAGATGGGGTTTTAAAAACCTTCCAAAAGATAGATGGCAGATCCTTGCATCTATTCCAATAAAAAAGAATTCTGAAAATAACTGGTCAGGTGTAAATATTACATTCTATGGCTTTTTTATAGCAACTGCCTATACCCTTGGGCTTATTTTTTCTATTTTGCTTTTGAATTCCATCTCCATATCTACAAGGACAATATTTATTATATTTTTAATCATAGGCCTTATCTGTATCCCAGCATCGAAAATAGTGGCTAAACTCATAGAAAAAAAGCAACACACCTATACTGTTGGTGGTGCATCGTTTATAGGCATCATAATCACCCCCTGGATTTTAGAGGCGATATCCTTTTTCAACAATCATTATATTCAAATTGAAAAAGGGATGATTTTTCCCATGCTAACTGCCTTTGCCATTGTCTACGCCTTTGGAGAAGGCATAGGAAGACTTGCCTGTTTAAGCTTTGGCTGCTGTTATGGAAAACCTGTTAATCAATCACCTGTCTTTATTCAGAGATTAGTAAGAAGATATGCGATTAAGTTTATGGGGGATACAAAAAAGGCTGTATATGCTGGGGGGTATAAGGGTGAAAGACTCATACCTATCCAGTCTATCACTTCGTTTTTATACGTTAGGTCATCCATACTGGGAATGTATCTATTTCTAAAAGGATATTACTATATGGCCTTTCTTGAGGTCATAATAGTTACACAGATCTGGCGAATATTTTCTGAATTTTTAAGGGCTGACTATAGAGGGGAAGGCAAACTCACGAAATATCAAATAATGGGTATAATATCCATTTTATATTCAATAGTCATTTTGTTTTTCATACCAAGCCCTCCTGTGCTCCACACAGATATTAAAGCTGGGTTATGGGCTTTATGGAATCCTGCAGCTATTATTATCCTTATTGCAGTCTGGTATTCCATACTTTTTATCTATGGCAAGAGCAGGGTCATTGCATCGTCAATAAATTATCGTATAATAAAAGAGAACGTATAAAAAAGACTTTAAAAGATTGCGTTATAAAAGGTTCGATTTACATATCGTTTGCACATCTATACATAGGCCTTAAATCAAAAGGTTTACATACAATTCCCTCTCTGGAGGTCTTTGCCTCTTTTTTTGCCTTTGCAATCATTGCCCCAAACTCGTCTAAGGTTATTTTTTCACGATGGGCAGGTAAACATACCACAGCTGCACTGACGGTTAAAAGTGGAAAAGCCTTTTCTATCCCATCCCTATCAACGGAGATAATATAGCCACGCCTTCTGTCCTGAGCATCATAAAGGCTTGTTACATCACTTCTGAATTTGAATATAATATCTTTTATAAGATTAATAACATGATTACTTTCATAACCGTTTATTTTAATCCCTGCAAAGAAATCATCACCGCCTATGTGCCCGATAAAGAAATCACCTGTATTCATGGACTTTTTCAATATATCTGCAAAAAGAAGGATTGCTCTATCGCCCTGTCTAAAACCATATTTATCGTTAAAAGGTTTAAAATTATCAAAATCAAAATACACAAAAATATATGTTGAAAGGGTATCTTCCAGCGCACTCTCTATGTATTCGTTTATTATGGTATTTCCGGGGAGTTTTGTTAATGGGTTCTGGTCTCTTGCAATTGCAATATTTTTTTCATTTAGAACCCGAATGAGGGCACGAGAACTCAAAAAACCTACATATCTGCCGTTTTCTGTAATGATTATGCCTTCTGAGTTTTCATCCACAGCAAAATACTCCAGTATCTTCTCAATCTTATTATTTATATCTGATATGTAACACTTAACCACAAAATCCATTGTTGTCTTACCAATAGTTCTATTCATGAGCAGGTCTTTACCGTACTTTGAATAGACATATTCTTTTAATTCCTGCTCTCTTATAATGCCTAACGGCTCATTATGGCTATTGACCACCGGGAAGAAAGTTTTTGTTTTATTACGCCTGAATGCCTCAAAAACACTCGACAGTTCTGTAAAATATCTTTTCTCGTGGTTGTATACACAGATAGGCTCTATATATTCCATTTTTTCATTTATAAGTTGCCTGTCTATGGTAATATTCCTTTTGTCCCTGAGGCTCAGGGTTCGTATTATCTCATAGGAGTCGCATAGCTCATCAATATCTAAAACAGGTTTTTGTATAAAATAACCCTGAACAAAATCGCAGTTAATCTCCTTACAAAAATAATATTCCTTTTCATTTTCGATTCCTTCGGCAATAACAGTAATCCCCAGTATATGGGCAAGATTTACTACCTTTGCCACAAAGAGTTTTTTCTTTGAATCTGCCTCAATGCCGCTTATAAAAAACCTGTCTATCTTTATATAATCTGGTTCAGTATAGTACAGGAGTTGAAGACCTGAATAGCCTGAACCAAAATCATCTATGGCAATCTTGTATGTCTGTTTTTTATAATTCTTCAGTATCATTAAATCATTAGAAGTGCAATCTATTTTATGTCTTTCTGAAATCTCAAAACAGACCGAATCTGGTAACATATTATATCTCTTTAATATCTCAGATGTAAGACCTGATTTATAGTCACCGGAAAGGATTACCCTGTTTTCCAGGTTAAAAAATAGTTTAAATCTATGAAATTCGTTTATTCTCTTAAATTTTTGTATTGCCTTTTCTCGAAGCATCAAATCGAATCTGAATAAACACCCATCATTATATACGCTGTCAAATAGGTCCTGGATTGTAGGGAAACCAAAATCTTGATAATTTCTTAATAATGCCTCAAAACCGAGGCAGGAGCCGTTATGGATATTGACAATAGGTTGAAATGCAAAATCTAAATTCTCTGCAGTCTTTTGCCATTCATCTATTGGCATTGAATCCTCCATAAGAAAAGATAGGTGGCTATTATGCAGCGTCTTTGTATTCTCTGGGGCTGTCTGTTCCTTCATTTATATTGTTGCCCATACTGATCACGCTAATTATTCTACTGATTTTTTTTAAATCATTGTAATTTGATATAATGAAAAAAGGGTTGAATCTAAGGCCAAGGGCTATAATCTCCCTGCCATTATTGGGCAGTATTAATATGGGTATAACCCTGTAAAGATGGTGTTTGTAGGAATATAATTCAATAAGGTCAAACTCTTTTGCAGCAAAGATTACTGCAATGGTGTTTTTTTCTTTTATTGTTACCAGTCTTTTGGTGAAGGCATCTAAATTGTCAATAACAGTAATCGTATCTACTGAATTTTTATGGATATTCAAGATTTCAAGGAGTGTTTTTCCGCTTTGAGATTTACTGGGATTGAAAAATATGATTTCCATAAGCCCTCCTTTGATTTTTTAAGATCTAAAAAAGGGGGCATGCATGCCCCCTTTTTTAAATATTAGAAATAATAATAGGCACCAAGCCTTACAGCATTGAGTGTCCCTGACGGCTTGCCCGTTGCTGTCCAGTAGCTTCTTGTCCCTGCTGCCCCTGTGGTATATGATGTCATTACACGGGTATATTCTGCACCGAACTTTATGGCCGGGCTTACATCATACAAGACATTGAATATCCAGTTCTGGATATATCTCACGGCATTAGCATATTGAAAAGATGCTTGCTGGCTAAAGCTGTTTCTCTGCCAGCCAAAAAGTAGGTTGGAGGACATCTTGTCTGTAAAGTAGAATGTCATCTGTGCCCACCCGCCTGATGTCATAGGATATTTGGCATCAACAGTTGGGTCTCCACCCGGGCTAACAGGTGTTGCACCCATAACAGTGTCATTTGGCCTGTCATAAGGGTTACCTGGTGCTGCAGGCAGGTAAAGGCCAAGACCCTGACCCATAAAAACATTACCTGTCAGTGCAAGGGCGCCTGTCTTATTATTTGCCTTCTCTGGGATAATTGGGATGTATCCATAGAATGAACTACCCCATCTTTTGATTTGTGTTGACTTGTAGTGGTTTGCTGGCCACTGGTATGTAACCTTTTCCTTACCCACCATACCACCGAGACCAAAAGAAAGGCTCCTTGAACCTATCTTGCCGAGGGCAGTTGACTTATACTGAAACTCAATGGATGTATCAGGCAAAAGTGCCCTGCTTTTTTCGTCGGGCTGGGTATTTCCAAAGGTATTGGTTGGTGCTGCAAGACCTATTACCATGTTAAGGTCTTTTGTAAAATTCTGGGTCAACCTTATCTGGGGAACCCTTACATTTCCCCTCATAAAGTGGTTTTCAGATGCACCCAATACATTTAATGTAGGCAAAAGACCCCATGCCTGCCATGTATGACCTATGAGTAGCTTTGTATTTGCCCAATCCATATTCATAAAAGCATGTCTCATTCCAAATAAACCATAGGTTGCTGCTCCCTGGCCACCACCTGAACCGCCCCTAAAGTCTCCTTCAATAAATGCGCTTGTCTTGGCACCCCATGCATCTGGACCTTTAATACTCAGGTTCAGCCTTGTCTCGCCTCCAGCCCATGTAACTGCATCGTTGGAATCGTTCATATTTGCAGCAAATGCGCTTCTGTTATCTCTTGATGCAGCCCTGTAGTTATGGGTATTGTTCTGGTCTGTGTAGACTACATCAAACTTTACATAGCCACCGATAGTCACATCATACTTACTTGTTACGCTACCCGCATAAGAAACTGCAGGTAAAACAAGCAATAAAGCAAGAAACACTACCAAATACCTTTTCATCAAGACCTCCTTAAAAATTTTTTCTGGATTATAAAAGATGTTTTTTAAGATAGGATTAAAAATCAGTTAATTTTTAGTTAAATAAACACTTTCTTAGGCATAAATCTCAAAGCGTAACCCTTGAAAAAGACTTCAAACTTTGGGGCATCTCTTCAACTTTAGAGAGATTGATAACCTCTTGTGTTGATTAGAATATTGAAATCCTTCTTCTATGTCTTTTTTTTATAAATGGCTTTGACAAACTATTGTAGACTTTGTTATACACCTTTTTGAGGGTTAAAAAATGCAATCCTTAATGTAGAGGGAGATGAAAAGGCCTATGGAGTTTCTGTCATCCATTAATAGTTTTTTTGATAGCTGTCGCAAGACACTCAGCGAGTTTTTCTACGGCATGACCCTCTTTGAGCTCGAAAAAGAACTGGTAAAGGAAAAGGGTCATCTTAATAACCTGCTGCTGCTTATTGTATTCGGCGACCTTGTAGGTCTGCCCATCTTTCCTCCCTATTATTCTATGCGTCTTTTACCTTATATCATACCCCATATGGACAAATGGAAAAGGGGTCTACTGAGGGAAAAGGACTTAACCGACATCGTATCAGGTGACCTTTGAATAAAAGGAGAGGCAATGGACAAAAGGTGTATATATTATGAGACATGCCCCATTCTCACCGGTAAGGCAGGTGTAGACGAGGCAACCCTAAACAACTATAAAAAGATATACTGCGAGGCAGGCAGGGATATGTGGGGTCTGTGCAGACGCTTTCAGGTCAGGGAGATTGTAGGGAGGTGTCCAGTAGAGGTACTCCCTGATGCACCGGAAGACGCATTAGAGATTATCGAAAAATACGACCTATGAGGTAGAAATAATTTGACTCTCCAGTAAGTCTATAGTCTGTGTTTGAGGCCAAAGGCCTATTTATACTGTCATCCTTTTGTCCAGTGCCCTATACTGGACTGCCTCGGCTATATGGTGTTCCTCTATAAGCTCTTTTGCCTCAAGGTCAGCGATTGTTCTGGCTACCTTGAGTATCCTGTGATATGCCCTTGGAGATAATCCGAATTTTTCTATGGCCTTTTCAAGGAGGAGGTTACTCCCTTCACTTAAGGTGCAGAATCTCTTAATCATCCTCGTTGTCATCTGGCTGTTGGAGAAAATCTTCTTACCCTTAAACCTCTCCTCCTGGATACTGCGGGCATTTAAAACCCTTTCCCTTATCCTCCACGAACTCTCCTCCTCTTTATCCCCTGATAGCTCCCTTATTGTTACCGGGGGCACCTCTATGTGGATGTCTATCCTGTCCAGAAGTGGTCCTGAAACCCTGGAGCGATATTTTCTTATCTGTGTGGCACTGCAGCTACAGGCCCTTCTTGTGTCGCCCCAGTAACCGCAGGGGCAAGGGTTCATGGCAGCGACAAGCATAAACCGGGCAGGGAATGTTATAGAGTGGGTTACCCTGGATATGGTAACAAACCCGTCTTCAAGGGGTTGTCTTAAGGAATCAAGGACATTCCTTTTAAACTCAGGGAACTCGTCCAGGAAAAGGACACCGTTATTTGCAAGGCTCACCTCCCCTGGTTTGGGGACATGGCCACCACCTATAAGACCTGCATCGGATATGGTATGGTGTGGCGCCCTGAAGGGTTTTTCTAATATGAGGTATCTGTCGGCGCTCAAAAGCCCTGCAATGCTATGGATCTTCGTAGTCTCTATTGCCTCTTCATAGGTAAGAGGGGGTAGTATGGAGGGCAGTCTCCTGGCAAGCATGGTCTTTCCTGAACCAGGTGGTCCTATCATGAGGACATTGTGTCCCCCGCTTGCAGCTATCTCAAGCGCCCTTTTTGCCTGTGCCTGACCCTTTATATCGGAAAAATCCAGACCATCATGGCTGGAATGTCCATTGAGGCCACTTTCATCAACCCTATACTCCTTTAGACCACCATCACCCTTGAAAAAATGTATTATCTCCAAAAGATGGGATGCACCGAATACCTTTATATCCTTAACTACCGCTGCCTCATTCCCATTTTCACAGGGGACGATAATGTTTTTCATGCCCTCCTGGGCTGCAAGCATGGCTATGGGTAGGGCACCTCTTATGGCCTTTATACCTGCATCGAGGGATAGCTCCCCGGCTATAAAATAGTCTCTCATCTTTTCAGGCCCAATAACGCCCATGGATGCCAGTATACCAAGGGCTATGGGTAGGTCAAAGGAAGAACCCTCTTTTCTCACATCAGCAGGTGCCAGGTTTACAGTAATCCTGTCGCTGGGAAACTCAAATCCTGCATTCTTTATAGCAGCCCTGACCCTCTCCTTACTCTCCTTAACAGAGGTCTCCGGTAGACCCACTATATTAAATGCCGGTAGCCCATAGGATATATCTACCTCTACATCTACTGTCTTTCCGTTAATGCCATACAGTGTGGCTGTGGATACCTTAGATATCATTGCCTTGTCTTTTCAGCCTCTATCTTCCTTGCTATCTCTCTCACATCCTGGGACCTGTCTCTGTGACATACAAGGACACCTTCTTTTGATGCAACCACCACAAGATTGGATACCCCCATCACCCCTGCCTTTAAACCATCTGTATATACCACAGAGCCCTCTGTATCAATCAGTACAGCATCCCCATGGACACAGTTGCCCCTCTCGTCGGTCTCTAATACCCTGAGGAGGGCCTGCCATGTCCCTATATCATCCCATGCAAACTCCCCCTTTAACATGAGGACATTCTCTGCCTTTTCCATCAACCCGTAATCTATGGATCTCCTGGGAAGCCCCCTGTAGACATCATCTATACCCTTTTTGGTCTTTGCCTTCATTATGTCCTTTATATTCTTGAGACCTTCATGGAGTTCAGGCATATGATGTTCAATACCCTTTAGAACAGCACCTACCTTCCATATAAATATCCCACCGTTCCAGAAATAATCCCCCTCTTCCACATACTTGACCGCTGTCTCAAAGTTCGGTTTTTCAACAAACCTCTCCACCCTGTAACATGGGACGCCACCATATATATCAAAGACCTTATTGGCCTTTATATAGCCATAGCCTGTCTCTGGTCTTGATGGTTTTATGCCTATTGTAACGAGGTAGTCACCTTTTTTTGCAAAGACAACGGCATTTGTTATGGTCCTGTTAAAACCATCTACATCCATGACATACTGGTCAGCCGGCAGTGTTACCATTACAGCATCTTTGTTTTTATCAGAGAGGGTTAAAGCAGAAAAACCTATACACGGGGCAGTATCCCTGCCCTCGGGCTCTATGATAAAGTTCTCTTCAGGGAGACCTTCGAGTTGCTGCCTGGCAATATCAAGATGCCTCCTGCCAAGGACAACGAATATCCTATCTAAGGGCAGTATCTTATTTATCCGTTTGACCGTGAGCTGGATAAGGGAATTATTGTTTATAATCTTTATGAAGGGCTTGGGTGCAAGCTCTGTGCTTATGGGCCAGAACCTCTCTCCCTTGCCACCCGCCATGATTACAACATAGGTATTTTCTAATATATCTGATTCTTTTAGCCCCTCTCCCATTATGATTTATCCTATATATGTTGGAGAATCCTCGGCAGGACCTCAGAGGCCGTCCCTTTAAGAAAATAATCTGTAATGGACGATGTAAATGGTGTATGTTCGAGGTTTATCTCCACAATAACTGCCCCGTTGGATTTTGCCTGATAGGGCAGATCTGCAGCAGGATAGACAACGCCTGATGTCCCTATGATAAACATGACCCTGCATCTTGAGACCTCATCATTTGCCCTTATCATCTCTACCATGGGTATCCCCTCGCCGAAGAAGACAACATCGGGTTTTAATGCCTGGCTACAGTTATCGCACCGGGGATATGGTGTTACATTTACCACATGTGGCTCAAAGGGTATCTTTTTTGAACAACCAATACAGATGAGCCACCTGTGGTTTCCATGATACTCTATTACATTTGTATTCCCTGCCAGCTGATGAAGACCATCGACATTCTGGGTAATCACAGCCTTTAAAAAACCCTTCTTCTCAAGGTCAGCCAGGGCAATATGTGCTGGGCTCGGCGATGAACTGAATATAACACCTGCCATCTCCCTGAGCATTACCCAGACCTTTGAAGGGTTGCTTCTGAATGCACTGATGTGTGCATACTCCATGGGGTCATATTTTTCCCAGAGACCCTGGCCACCCCTGAATGCCGGTATACCACTGTCCACTGATATGCCTGCCCCGGTAAATGCAACTACATAACCCTTTTCCTTGATAAGCTCTGCTACCTTCTTATAATCATCTGCCATTACCTGCTCCTTGTAATCATTGTATTATGGCGTCTTCCACCCCTTTTTTATATCCTTAAATGCCGGCACAATGCCGAATCCATCTGCCTTTTTCACTGCCCTCTTCACAGACTCGGCTATGACAAAGTCGCTTAAAACACCTACCATGTTTATATCGGCCTCCACATCCCCGGCAGAGACAGCAAATATAAGGTCTCCATCAAAGGTAGTGTGGACAGGACTTATGGTCTTTATGAGCCCTGCCTGTGCCATCTGGGCTATCTTTGTCACCTCTTTCTTGTTAAAACGGGCGTTTGTGGCAACAACAGCAAGGGTGGTATTGACAAGCCCGAATTGTTTCTTTGTAAAGCCCTGTTTAAGGCACTTAACTGTATCTGCAAATTCCATCTTATCCGGTGCAACCCTTACACCTGCTATTATCTTCCCTGTGACATTGTCTATAATATCTCCAAAGGCATTTACCACAACAATAGCCCCCACTATGAGACCATCTGGCATAATAATACTGCTCGTCCCTATGCCGCCCTTCATAGCCCGGGGTAGTTCAAAGAGTTTACCCACTGTAGCTCCTGTGCCTGCGCCTATGCTCCCCTCCTTGACAGTAATGCCGGCATTCAAACATGCCTCATAACCCATCTGGGCAGTAGGTCTTGCCCTGTAATCGCCGAAAAGGAGGTCAAATATAACCGCTGTGGGCACGATGGGTATCCTGGTTACCCCTACATCAAACCCCACGCCCCTCTCCTCAAGATATCTCATGACCCCTGAGGTGGCATCAAGGCCGAATGAGCTACCCCCGCAAAGGAGTATGGCATGGACCTGTTCTACTATATGGTTGATACTGAGGGCGTCCACCTGCCTCGTCCCTGATGCACTCCCCCTTATATCAAGACCGCAGACCATACCCTTCTCACAGAGTATCACTGTGCAGCCTGTATAGCCTTTAAAATCAGAGGCGTGGCCTACCCTAATCCCTTCGATGTCTGTAATAGAGTTCTGCATAGAAGGTCTTTGTTTAATCCTTCATATATTTTTTTAATTTTTCTGAGATACTGCGATCCTGGTTTTTCATATCCAGTTTCATCTTCTCGATCTTTTTCTCTATGTCTTTGTGCTTTATACCGAGAATCTTACAGGCAAGTATTGCGGCATTTCTCGATGCATCTATTCCTACTGTTGCTACCGGGATACCCTTGGGCATCTGGACAATAGACAAAAGTGCATCCACCCCGTTTAAAACCCCCCCGCTTAGGGGCACCCCTATAACAGGTAGTGTGGTATGGGATGCTATGACACCGGGCAGGTGGGCTGCCATTCCTGCAAAGGCTATGATAACCTCAAAGCCCTCCTCCCTTGCCTTTTTTGCATGTGCAATGGTCTTTTCTGGCTGACGATGGGCTGAGGATATGTCTATTTTGAATGACACACCCATATCATTTAAAAAATTAAGACAATCCTCTACCCTCGGCAGGTCGCTCTCGCTACCCAGTAGTATGAGTATCTTCGCCTTTTCCATAATCTCTAAACAAAAAGATGATTTACGAGTCTATTCAGCATCTTAGCCCCTTTTACCTCTGTCTCAAAAAGAGGGATAATCGCCCTTACCCTGTCGCCGAATATCCTCCATATCTCCTCCATGTGCTCCTCCTGCATGGCTACCCTGTTGCGGACAAACTCAGGGGCATCCTCTGCCACCTGGTCTTTCTGTATTATACCATTTACCACAACACCACCTACGGGTATCCCGAAGTCATAGAACCAGTTTATAAACCTTGTAATAACTGCTATGGGCAGGCTCTCCGGGAGTGTGGCGAAGAAAAACGCAGTAAGATTATCATCTGTCAGCAGGCTCTGGGCCTTTGCCATCCTGTCTTTAAAGCTCAGTAGATAATCCATGAGGGGGTCTGCCTCCTTCTTTTTTGAGTAAGAAAGCATCTCTCTTAAGGACTTGGCCTCCTCCCTGCTCTTTAACATCTTTTCCACCCAGAGGGAATAGACCTTGGACATACCCAGGAGCCTCCTTGCATTGGCTGTAGGTGCTGTATCAAACACATAGAAGTCGTATTCGTCTTTGAACATAAGGTCTGTCATATTTTCAAACATGGCAGACTCCTCAAAGGCAGGGTTCATGGTCGCAGATTCTACAAAATCATCTGCCTTTGTGGTGAGGTCGGCAAATTTCAGGAACCAGTTTATCTTCTCCCTTATCTCCTGTTTTGACCTCTCTATAGTATCCTTTGTGTCTATCTCAAAAGCATAACATAGTTTTTCTTCACATACAACTGCAGGTTTCCCGAATACATCCTGTTCAAAGAGATTGGAGAGGCTATGGACAGGGTTCGTAGACGCAAGAAGGGTTTTTTTGCCCTGCTTTGCAGCCCAAAGGGCAGCTGCACCTGCCATGACAGTCTTTCCTACGCCCCCTTTTCCGCCAAAGAAGATATATTTCAACCTTGGATGGTCCTTCATGAACTGGGTCATACTTATGGTAATCTGGCTCATCTTAAGACTCCTTTGATCTGTCTGTAATCAGACTATGTAAACATCTTTTGGGCTAATCTCTCTATCATCTGAAGCCCTGTAACATCCCTCTCCATCTCAGGGACATAGGCAAGGATCTGGTCTTTAAAGGTCTTTTCTATTACCTCAAGATAGTGTTCCTGCATGGAAAGGCGGTGTCTCAAATATTCAGGTATCTGCTGGTTCTTCAGGTCAGTAGACAGGACCCTGTTTACAATGTATCCGCTTAAGGGGACATCGAATTTTGCAAAGAGTTCTGCTGCCTTAACTGTATCATTTATAACCATCTCTTCGGCAGTGACAACAAAAAAGAATGCTGTCTTTTGTTTGTCCGTCAATATACCGGATGATTTATTTATCCTGTCCTTTATGTATAGGAGCTCATTTAGTATGGCATCCTCATCCACGTCTTTTTCACGCCGGATGACTGCTGCCACCTGGTCATACTCCCTCATCTGCTGCCTCAAGTTTGTTATCTTGTCTATCCACTCATCATAGACAGATGCCATGCTGAGATAATAGAGTGCGTGACCCAGGGGCACAAGGTCATAGATATAGTAATCATAACCACCCTTTACAACTATATCTACCACCTCGTCAAAGATAGCGCTCTCCTCCATGGCTGGCTCTGCTGCCGCTGCCTGGATATAGCTCTCTATCTCATCAGGTATCTTGTCCATACCATACATATCGAGAATCTTCTGTCTTATCTCTTGCTGGTATTCCTTTACCCTGCGGTCTGCATCTATCTCCTGGGCATAGAGATTGGGCATTATCTCTGTTGGTCCCTTGCCAAATATATCCTTTTTGAATATATCACTCAAGGATGCCTGCGGGTCTACAGAAAACACGAGCACCTTCTTTCCCTGTTTCGCCAGATAATAGGCTGTTGCAGCAGAAAAGGTTGTCTTTCCAAGCCCCCCTTTTCCACCGAACATGATGTAGCGTCTTTCTGGATACTGTTCAAAGATCTTTGTAAGTGAAATAGGAACCACCCCCTTATTTTTATTGTATTCTCAAGACCAGATCTCCATTAATCAAGCAAGGGCGTCTGTTAAGTCTTTCTCCCTGAGCATCCTCCTCTTCCATGTGGATATCTGAGGGACAACATAGGGAAGTAGCCTCAATGAATAATACGGAGGCAGTATTGGGACACCGAGCATATCACCCATGGTAATAAGTATGAATAGATGCTCCATGCTTGCCCTTGTCTTCAGGGCAAACCTTGCTGAGTCATGGGCTGCCACGCCATAGACGAACTCCTTTACGGCGCCGAAAAACCCACCTTTCTTTTTCTCCTCTTTTGACATACCTTTCGCTCCTTTATATTTTTCCTATAATATGCAGGTCATTTATGCCTTTGCAGGGGCTGCCTGAGCCCTCATAGACCTGTATCTGTTAAACGCCTTTATACCCTCTGCAGCAAGGACAAGGGCTGCAATTACAAGGAATATACCCACAATACCCATAAGGGCATTGCCCACCAGTGCCTCTCCCTTTACAGCGCCACTCATAACCTTATTAAGGAGATTATACGATGTATAGAGGAGTGCGGCAATGGTGGTTATAAACATGAATATCATGGGATAAAATGCATATGCTGCCGGTTTTCCCTCTGACATGAGGTATGCAGTTACAAGCATGAGCGCCAGAGATGCCATTAGCTGGTTTGCACCACCGAAGAGGACCCACAGGTACTGCCACCACCCGGTCAACACAAGGAGCATACCAAGGAGGCTTGCTATTATTGTCCCTACATGGGCATTTCTAAAGATAGGGCTTATATCACTTAATAGTTCTGATGTTGCTATCCTCATAAACCTGATGACAAGCTGCATAATGGTTATGGCCAGGACTATCATCATAACACTACCATATGCCCTGCCTGTGGCAGCCGGTAGACCCAGTGCACCTAAAAACTTTGAAACCCCTGCTGCAAATACACCGCCCGGCCCTTTTACAATGGCGGCTCCGTATTCTGCAGAGGAGGCATATATTGTCCCTGCAATAATCAATGCAAAAACAGCGAGCATCATCTCCACAAACATAACACCCCCGCCCACAGGTCTGGCATCAAGTTCATTTTCAAGCTGCCTTGCAGTACCCGATGACGAAACAAGGCTATGCCAGCCTGAGATTGCGCCACATGCAATGGTAACAAACATAATAGGCCAGATAGGCCCTATCTTGATTGTGAATCCAGTATAGGCAGGGAGGGTAAAGTTGGGGTGGAGTATAAATATACCTATTATCCCAAAAAAGAGCCCAAGGAAGACTATATACGATGCCACATAGTTGATGGGCAGGGCAAATCTCCATATGGGCAGCACTGCGGCAAAATAGCAGAAGAGGAATGCAAGGATTGTCCACAGCCACCTGCTGTTTGCCATTGCATCCCCGATTACCACATTAGATGGCACAACCGAGCCTAACCATATACCGAAAAGTGCGATGATGACTGTTATGACTGTGGTAAGTATGATGTCTTTCCTCCATCGGTATATCATCTGTCCAGCAAGGACACCGCCTATGGTCATAAAAAGCCATGCCATGGGTGCAGCCTTCAATCCAATGGCTGTACTCACAACAACATTGCCAAATGCACCGGCAATTAGTAGGAGATAGAAATAGAGGAAGGCAAGGAGTATAAACCTTGCCCTCGGTGATATGAGCTTATGGCTTAGACCACCAAGGGATGCGCCCTCGTGTCTCATGGCAATCATGGCACTTGAGTAGTCCTGGACCCAGCCTATGAAGAATGTGCCAGCCAGTATCCATATAAGGGCAGGAAGCCAGCCCCACTGGATGGCAATGATGGGTCCTATGACCGGTGCCGCCCCTGCTATGGATTTAAACTGATAGCCAAAGAGGATATTTTTACTTGTGGGCATAAACTCCACACCGTCCATATACATCTTGGCTGGAGTAACCTTCTTTGGGTCTGCCTTCATTATCTTCGTATCCACATATTTTGCATATACACGGTAACCGATAAAAGCGACAATAAAACCAAGGATCAATACCACAACTGAATTCATATCAACCCCCTTTTTATTTAAGTCTTTTGAGACAACCCGCAGCTATCCTTTACAAAATCCATATATATTTAAATAGGTTATATTGTCAAGCTAAAATTTTTATTATTTGGCGATTATATTAAAATCATTGGATTAAAAAATTGATTATACGATTTCTTAGTCTTGTTATGCTCTTCCTGCTTTAGAGGATTTTTTTTAGCAAAATCTATTGTCAAAAAACAATAAATAGTTTATATAAAGGCTTTGATGGCATATCTTTTTTCTATCTTGATATTTTTTTTATTCCTCCTTCCCATACCTGTATCTGCCTATAACAACAACACAACCCCTTCAGGGGGAATAACTGCCCTGTCTTATATACTCGTTGACAGGGATACCTTTGAGATAATCTCAGGCAGGGATTACCACAGACCCCTGCCCCCGGCAAGCACAACCAAGGTAATGACCACAATAGTGGCATTGGAGACCTTAACGGGCAGCGAGACCATAGTCCCGGACAGGGGGGTCCTCAGGATCCCCAGGACAAAACTGAACCTTGTCCCCGGTAAAAGATACAGGGCGGATGACCTTATAAAGGGTGCAATGATAGAATCTGCCAATGATGCAGCCTATGCCCTGGCAACATTCATAGGCGGGACAGAGGCGGATTTTGCCCTTATGATGAACAATAAGGCAAGGGAGATAGGTGCAAAAAATAGTAACTTTAAGAATGCCTCAGGGCTATATGTCCCTGACCAGTATACCACCTGTTATGACCTCGCCCTTATATTCAGATATGCCCTGTCAAATGAGAGGTTCAGGGAGATTGTCACAACGAGATATTTTCTCTTTAAAGAGGGGAAGAAGAGTATAAGGTATCAAAACCACAACAGGTTTCTATTCTGTTTTGAACCTGCCATAGGCGGGAAGACAGGATATACAAGGGTATCAAGACACAGCTATGTGGGGGCATTTGAAAAAAACAACAGGACCTATATACTTGCAATACTGGGGAGTGAAGATAAGTGGGGGGATGCGGTAGAGATCTTAAGGGTCCTGTATGACAGGCTCCCATCGGACAGGGAGATGAGGCTGGCAAAGGCAAGCTCTATTGTCCTTTCTTCCTATAAGGAAAAAAAGATAAGGAAGATTAAAAACAAGCCACAGACAACGCAGAAAAAAAAGATAAAGGCAAAAAAAACCATTAGAAAGCCCACCAGAACAAGGTAATATCCATGAGGATAAGGCAATATATAGTAATAGCCCTGTTACTCGTTGTCCTCCCATTAAAAATATACGGTCTTAGTATAGAGGAGGAGAAAAAATACGGTGCCCAGATCTATAGTGAAATAGCAAACTCGGCTACCATAAATAATGACCCTTATATCTCCATGCACCTAAGATTCATAAAAGAGAGGCTCGAGTCTGTAGTAGCCATGCCCTACCATGTAGTGCTCACTGTCATCGAATCACCCAATATGGATGCCTTTGCCACAATTGGAGGTTTTGTATATATAACCACAGGCCTTATCTCCCAGTGCGACAGGGAGGAGGAACTGGCAGGTGTTGTTGCCCATGAGTTTGCCCACCTCGCCAGGAGGCACATCGCCAAGAGATATGAAAAAGAGAAATACCTGAATATAGGTATGTTGAGTTCAATAGCCCTTGCCATGCTTGCCGGGGATGCAAAGACACAGGAGGCAGTCCTTGCCACAGGCATTGCCTCTGCCCAGTCCATGGCCCTTAAATACTCCAGGGAGGATGAGGATGAGGCAGACAGGTTTGGCTCAAAGTTTGCTGACAGTGCCGGCTATGGTGGCTTTGGTATTGCAGAGTTCCTAAAAAAACTAAGGCTCGCTGGCGGTGATAAGGTATTGCCCCAGTATCTTCTAACACACCCCTATCATGAGGAGAGGATAATAAGGCTCGAGAGCCTCTGGCCTAACAGAAAACCCATCCCTGATTCACCAATATTCCCCTATATCATTGTGAGGGCTAAGGTTTTAAATAAAATAAGGGGCACCCAATCAGATGATATATGGATCAATAGATACACCAAAGATAAAAAAGACCCTCTCAATGCCTATGCGGCCTATCTTGTATATTCAAGAAGGGGCAGGATGGATGATGCATTGGAGGCTATAAAAAACATAGATTCGCCAGTCAAGGACCTCATCCTTGGTGAGGCCTTGTTAACAGCAGGCAAGTTAAGCGAGGCCGTGGATTCCCTGCGAAGGGTTCAACCTGGTGACAGTAGCTACTATATTTCCAGGATATATCTGGCCAGGGCATATGAGGCACAGGGCGAGAGAAATCTGGCACTTGACGCATGGAGAGACCTTTTAAGATACGGCAACTCATTTCCCGAGATATTCTATAGATTTGCCATGCTCTCTGGTCGAATGGGTATGGAGGCACGGGGCTTTGAATACCTGGGCAGGTATTATCTTGCACTGGGGCGACTCCATCTTGCTAAATCTAACTTTGAAAAGGCTATAGCAAAATACGGCATAAACTCCAAAGAGGCAAAGGAATTGATGAGACTCCTCGAGGATGCCAAAGGACCCAAATAAGATAAAGATAGACTTTAGACTGCAGATAAAGACTAAACGTTTTTCTACTTTAAAATCCAATATTTCCAAAACAGAACAAATCCATTGACGATTTATGATTTACGGTTTTTAAAGGGATGTCTCAAAAACACAGACCACAGACTTGTAATAAAAAAATCCCATTTTAGCGGACAGTGTGTTAATCAGAGCAAGACTAGCTTTGTCCTTATAAACCTAATAAACCAGATAGAACAGTTCAAGAAGGTCTCACAGGTATTCCCCAGAATAATATTTATCGATTATAAAAAAATTTTAAGAAAATAATATTTTATTTTTAATAAAAAGGGTAAACTATAAATGAAAATTTAACAGAAGCAATACCTAAGGTGATACATGAAGAATAAAATCAAAGCAAGGGCCACTTTAATAACCTTTATCTCCATCTGTTTTATTGTTCTTCTTGGATTTGATTTATTAGCCCAGACTATTTCTCCCCCTCAGATAGCCTCTGAAAGACAGATTGAGGTGGAAGACCCTGCAGGAACAGGTAAAAAGGCAATCGAGGTCCTAAAGAGACAAAAATACGAACAGATGGCACCACCATCCCCTGGAGATGATGCCATAGGCCAGCAGTATATACTAAAAAGGAAAACAGAATATATGCCATTTTCTGTATTTGCAGATATCTCATTAAATTGGACAAGCAATGTTGCCCTGACAAAAAATAGCCCCCAGGATGATAATTTCTTTCTATATACTACAGGGGCATCATATCAGCCTATTTTAAGCAGAAATCTCCTCGGTGAGATTACCGCAACCTACCAGTGGTTTCGATACGACAGGTTTAATGAGATGGATTTTGACAGCTTTAATATAGGAGGGGGCCTGTCTTATGCAATCCCGGAGGTGGAAAACCTCGTATTTTTTGGCAGATATAACTATAATCGTCTTACAAATTCTGATGCCACAGGTGAATATTACAGCAATAACAGCATAACCTTTGGCATATTCAAGACATTTCCCCTGGCAAGGACCCACTATATCTATGGAGGGCTCACAAGCCAATTTGGATTTGCAACACCAAAACTCTATCAACGAGACTATCATACCTTTCTCTGTGGTTATAACATTCTTATTACAGAGAAGGTCTCCCTTGACCTCAATGCAAGGTTCTCGTATATCCCTTATCAGGAGGATGGCAGGAATGACTACAATGAGGCAGTCACTCTAAATATCTCCTATAAACCCAGGCCATGGTTGAATATCTATTTTATAGGTTTTGCTGCCTTCAATCAGTCCAACAGGTCTGTCTTTGAGTACAATGTGGTCAATCTGGCACCAAACATCGGCATAAAGATTAGATTTTAAGGAGAGGGTTATGCAACGGAAATTTAATCCCATTTTTCTAATATTATTAGCATTTTTATCTTTCTTTATCCCCTTTTCAAATTCCTGGGCAGACGATGCCTTCTTTGCATTTATAAATGGTGACGTAAGGATAAAAAAAGAAGGAGCCCAGGACCGAACAGTTAGACTTGTTGATACAGTAAAGCCGGGCGAGGCAGTTGTGACAGGCAATGACACCCGTGTCGAAATATCCTTTCCTGATAAGTCTTTTATACGCCTTGGCTCTAATACCTCGATAAAATTTACCGAAGACAAAAAGGGTTTGACCCTTGAGAGCGGGGCAATTCTTTTTTATGTTCCGGAAGGAACAGGGAAGGTTAGGATTGCAACAGAGAGGGTGCGTATTGAGGCAGAAGGGGCTACGGCAATGGTGGAACACACGCCATCCAGTTATGCAAAATTCATAGTGGTTGCAGGGCAGGCACAGGGGTCGATTAATGAGAGGTTTGGTGAGTGGATTACCCTTGAGGCAGGTAAGATGCTTATCCTTCCACCGGATTCCCGCTCATTGCCGGAGCCTGTTGATGTTGACCTGTTCCAGCTCGTAAGGACATCAGCACTTATAAATCTAAAAGGTGATAAAAGGCAGGACATCAATATACAGCTTTCAAGGGGTATTAAAGATGCTGTAAGGGAACAACAGGCATCTATCTCAAAAGGAAGCCTTATTAAGACCAATATGGTTATTATATCAGATGCAGGCCTTGTAATTGCATCTGAAAATATGCTTAAAACCCTGGAAAACAGGGCTATAGAGAACTGGCAGGAGACAAGGACATCAGAGCCCTTGACTCTAAACAATGGTTTACCATTTTCCCTGGGTCCACAGAACAATATAAATATGGCAGGTCATATCACAAAGGCTGGTATCCAGACCGCTTCAGGTCAGGTATATGAGAACTATCCCGGGGATATATCCAGGGGTGGTTATGCAAATTATATCTTTGGCAGATCTGAATATCCCTTTGAACATTATTTAATAAATTTTAACAACAGATTCGGATCCAGGTCCCCTATTGCCACATTTCTCTTTAATGAGCTCAATATAACCGGTGATTTTGATGTGAGTGTCCCTCCAGGGGTTACAAACAGGTTATCCCTTGTTTCGAAAAATGGAATAAATGTGACCGGTCAAATAGATAAACTCTCTCCTAATTTAGCTGGCTTAAGCATGATTACCTCCAATGGCCCTATAAATATCAATAAGTCTGTAATAGCATCCATTGCCCCTCGAACCGCTGTAGAACTGGCCATGGAGACCCAGGGCAGGGGGCAGTATGTAGGGGTAGATAAATGGGAGAAGGAGATGGTGCTCCCTGTGGGTGGTATATATGTCAACGCCACAGACACCAAATATGAGAACCTTTCATCAGCGGCATCTGAATACCTTGCACCGGATGCAACAAGGGAGGCGTCCAAGACAGGCGGTTTGGTAGATGCACGCACATATAACTATGCAGTCCAGGTTGGGCCATATCGTAATATGAACGAAAACCCACCTTCTACCCCATTCCATTATGGTAAATATGTGGCACGATATGAGGTTACAAGGCCACTCCCTGTTGCATATTCAAAGGTAGAGAACAACCCCCAGTTTGGGTCGGGGTTCACAGGGGGACAGCCAACAGAGCAATATAGAGCCCTGTTTAACAGGTCAGATTTGATACGTCTGGGATACCTGAAAAAAATAAGCTATGATGCCAATGATACAAGCACCCTCGATGCCCAGATAAAACCATTTTCAGATTATGCCACTACCTATATATCCAGTGCAGAGCTTGAACAGAAGGTAAAGGCAGCCTGGGAAGAGGAGATGAGCAAGAGGACCCCTGAACAGCAGGCAGAGGCCAAGAGGCTTAATGCCCAGGCAAGGGAGGTCATGCAGAGGACAACAAACAGGACTGGTGATGGTATAACAGGGGACGGGACTGCAGACAGCAAAACAATACGCTCCTATCAGGAGTTCTTTGCCTATGCCAGTGGTTCAGGCAGCAGCATTACCCTTGCAAAAGACCAGAGTCTGGCAGGATTTGGTATGGTTACCCTGGCTGCGGAAAAAGATCTCTATATTAACGGCAGCATTGCAGGTGCTGAGAATTTTTATGGTATCTCTGGCGCCGGAGATATAATAGTGCCTGAGGGAGGCCTTATTGAGGTCTTTACTGACAACAGGGCAACTGGCGGTGGCACAGCAAACCTGACAGCACAGAAAAAGATAGAGCTCGCCGGAAGGATACAGGCAAGCAGCGCACCGCAAAATTATTATAACCGATGGCAGAAGACAGGGGCTATAGATGTTAAAAGCAAGGACACCTCATTAGACCCTGATTCAATTGCCATCAACATAACCAGTAGTGGCCAGTTACTTGCCTTGATAAATTCAGCTTCATACAAAAATTCAGATGCAGGGAGGGCAAGGGTTGATATAACTGCCTTGAGCGGAAAGATAAGGGTAGATGGCCTTTCCATAAACGGGGAAAATTACGGTAAGAACATTGTAGCAGACTACGGCGACCTCAATATAATCAACAATGGGACAAAGGGGACAATAGATATATTAAATGGTGCAGGGCTCCTGGCAGATATTATAAAGATAAAGGCTTTGGGGACTCAAGGCGTGCTGAATATCTATGCAGGGAGTTCAATGGATGCCAATACCCAGATTGTCCTCTATGGTGGGCAATTCGACGGTGGGAAGGTGATATTTACTGGTAGCGGCCATGTCAACCTCACATCAGGTAGTGGCGGTATTATTGTCGGTGCAGACACAGTCCAGGTTAATACAGGTGTCAATGTCAATACAGGTTCGATTGCAGCAGATGTCTATGCCAATAAGCGCAACTGGAACCCTGTCTGTTCAGGTCAGCCATGCGGGGGACAGGGTTCACCTCAAGCAGGGACAATGGGGACATGGTCAATACCCCCATCCATTAAAGGTGGTGCATCTGACAGGCCCAATCTATAGCAGATAAAAAGAAGATTTCTGTTGAAAAAAACTCAAAATATTATAGACTTAAACAAAAAAAGAAAGGAGGGCCTATGGATAAGATTTTAAGGATAAATATGGGTGCCAAAGGTGGTCCAGAGATAAGCATCACCCCTATCGGCGAATATGCAGGTCTTGGTGGAAGAGGGTTTACATCTGCCATTATATCCAAGGAGGTGCCCCCGGCTTGTCATCCCCTTTCAGCATTTAACAAACTCGTAATAGCACCTGGTTTATTAAGCGGGACAAGGGCTGCCATGTCAGGGAGGATCTCTATAGGTTGTAAGAGCCCCCTCACAGGAGGTATAAAAGAGGCAAATGCAGGGGGACAACCCTCACAGGTGCTTGCCCGTCTTGGATATGCAGCAATAGTCATAGAAGGCAAACCAGAGGCGGATGACCTTTACAAGGTCTTTATAAACAAGGACGGCATCAAGATTGAAAAGGACAACAGCCTCAGGATGCTGGGAAACTATGCCACTGTAGAAAAGATGAAAGAAGAGTATGGTGATAAGATCGCATGTATATCTATTGGCCCTGCAGGGGAGATGAGGCTTGCTGCTGCATCTATTGCATGCACAGATATGGAATTAAGGCCAACGCGCCACGCAGGCAGGGGCGGTGTTGGCGCTGTTATAGGTTCTAAGGGTGTAAAGGTCATTGTGATAGATGATACAGGGACAACCATGCGGGAGCCCAAGGACCATGACCGTTTCATTAAGGCAAACGCAAGGTTCATAGAGGGGTTGAGAAAGCACCCTGTTACAGGCGAGGCATTGCCTGCCTATGGGACAAATGTCCTGACCAATATCTTAAATGAGGCAGGTGGATATCCTACCTACAACTTCAGAGAAGGGAGATTTGCCGGGGCAGCAAAGATAAGCGGTGAGACAGAGGCAGCCATGGAGACAGAAAGGGGCGGCCTTGCAACACATGGGTGTCATCATGGATGCGTTATAAGGTGCTCTGGTATATTCCACGATAAGGACGGCCATTATCTCACAAAACAGCCTGAATATGAGACAGTCTGGGCACATGGTGGCAACTGTGGCATAGATGATATGGATAAGATAGCAATGCTCGATTTTCTCGATGATGATATTGGTCTTGATACCATTGAGATGGGTGCAACCGTTGGTGTAGCCATGGAGGCTGGTCTCATAAAGTTCGGCGATGCAGACGGGGCTATTGAGCTAATAAAAGAGGTAGGAAAGGGCACTGCCCTTGGCCGTATAATAGGTAGTGGTGCAGCAGTTACAGGTAAGGCATTCGGTGTAGAAAAGGTCCCTGTTGTAAAGGGTCAGGCACTCCCGGCATATGACCCCAGGGCTGTCCATGGTATAGGTGTAACCTATGCAACAAGCCCAATGGGTGCAGACCATACAGCAGGATATGCAGTTGCAACAAATATACTTAAGGTGGGAGGATTTGTAGACCCATTAAAACCTGAGGGTCAGATAGAACTCTCAAGAAATCTCCAGATTGCCACAGCAGCCATTGACTCCACAGGTATGTGTCTATTTATAGCCTTTGCAGTCCTTGACCAGCCAGAGACATTTGAGGCACTCCTGGAAATGTTAAATGCCTTCTACGGACTAAACTTAACACCCGATGATGTGGTAGCCCTGGGTAAGAATATCCTCACCATGGAAAGGACATTTAACAGGCTGGCAGGTTTTACAAATGTCCATGACCGTTTACCGGATTTCTTTAAGAGGGAGGCAGTGCCGCCGCATAATGTAACCTTTGAGATTAAAGACGAGGAGCTTGATACGGTTTTTAACTGGTGAGGTCTTGGAATAAGGTTTTGTTTTTTAGGATGTGCTGATTCGAAATGAGACTGAACATAACTGTCGATAAGAGGTTTATTCCGGTTTTTCTCACACTGCTTCAAGAGGGTGTCACACTCAATGGCAATATAGGGGCAAGCGTGAGGGATACAATAAAAGAGCACCTCGATATAACCGATGAGTATATAGACAAAAAAATCAGCACAGTCCTCCTTGACAGTTCCGTAGTGGATGATATGGACAGGGCCGTAATTAAGGAAGGCTCTGTCCTTGCTTTATCAGGGGCTATGCCGGGGCTTGTAGGGGCTACGATGAGGACACATAGTTTTTATGCATCTTTCCGTAATGCCATTACATACAGGGAAAAACAAGATGCCCACAAGGTAAAACAGGGGAGATTCCACATAAAACTTTTCAATGTGTTGCTCAAGGAACTTGGTCCAAAGCTCCTTAAAAAGGGTATTTTAGTGGATTCTGCTAAGTTATATGAGATACTCAATGCCCAATCCGAGAAGACCGCCATGTATATAAAAGAGGTATCCCTGGATGATGTGTCATTAGACCTTGATAAAGTGAACAAGATACTCATGGATAATGATAAATCCATGATTGAACTTGCTGTAAATTGCCTATGAAGGGATAAGGCAGATATGGGTGTAAGGATAAAACTCTTTGCCACTTTACGGACAGGCCGATTCTCTGAAAAGGTCTATGATATAAAACCAGGCACTACCATATCCGAGATAATAAAAGAATTGGGATTGCCCCCTGAGCAGGTGAGCATTATATTTGTAAACGGTCGTCATGCAAACCCTGATACAATTTTAAAGGACGGCGATGATGTTGCTATGTTCCCCCCTATAGGGGGGGGATGAAAAATAAGGGTAAATTTTGAAGCAAGACCCTTGTAAGCTTATTTAAAGAACTTGGTTTTTTAAATCTGCCCTATCAACCCTCCTGTTTCAGTTCGATTGTCTCTACCTTTACCCTTGCCAGACCTTTTTTATAGAATCCGAGCTTTTTTGCAGCCCCGGCAGAGACATCGATGATTCTATTACCTGAGTCAGGGTTGTAGTCGCTGGGAAAAGGTCCACGGTCATTAACCCTCAATATGACCCACCTGTTGTTTTCCAGATTAGTTACCTTTACATGAGTTGGCAGGGGAAGATACCTGTGCGCTGCTGTCATGCCATTGGGGTCAAAGACCTCGCCGTTTGCAGTCATTGCACCCTTGTTGTTTTTCACTGTCTCATACCCATACCATGATGCAATGCCGGTCTCCTCGTATGTCTTTGCTGCCTCAACAGACATGGGGTAGTATGTCTTTCCCTTAACCGTGTAAGGGGCGTTTTTTACCCTCCCCTTTCTTATAGCCTCTTTTGGTGCCATGCCGTCTATTGTCTCTATATCTTTATTGGTAAGAGACCAATCAATGGGTGCCTTTGCCACCTTGAAGGTAAATTTCCCTACTGTGTATACGAGACTGGTTGTCCCTGCTGTAAGCTCATATGCACCCTTTACACCGTAGTAGGTAACCTTTACAGTCCCTTTAACAATCTTATAAGGCGTTTTAACAGCAGAGCAACTGCTCAGTGTGAGAAGGATAAATACAAGACAAAGGACAATAAATGTGCGCATCCTCTCCTTTCAGGGCATTGGGCCTTAATTTTCATTGTTCAAACCTATCTACCTCCATCGATAATTGCCTGCCCACGTGAGGTAAAGGATACAGCCTGCTGGTTTCTTCTTCCTATCATTATAGACTCTATAATAGGCGGGTTCACCTGTGCATTTGATGTCCACTTAACAATAAAATTTGCCCCTGAACCGCCTTTGTAATCCGATTCCTTGATTATAAATCGGGTTGAGGCATTAACCCCAAGCCGCATGGGGGTATTTAAATATTTTTTAAGTAGTTCGCCTTTTGTATCATAGTAGTTGACCTCATTAATTGTAATAGGGTTTGTCTGGTCTATATTTCTGATGCTTACAGTTACAGCGAGGTATATTGGTATCTCCCTGTCACCATAATATATATGGGAATAGGCAGGCACATAAACAGTCTGTCCTTTTGAGAGCCTAATATCCTGCTGAGCGAAACTATTGACAGCTATGAAGAAGATTGCAGAAAGAACAATTAAAGAGACGGGTATTGGTTTGGTGAATCTTTTGGTATATATCATAAATGCACCCCTGTTTTTTGAATAATAATACATATTTCAATAAAGCATGACAAAAGGTTGCCATAATATGCCAATTCCATCACGAAAATAATGTTATGTTTTGGCAGGTTTTATATATTATCATCTGACAAGGATTATTTTGTCTGTTTCATTTTTTCATTCAGGTATTTACCCATCTTTATATCGGTGTCCTTTACATGTTTTGTCAGCCATTCCCTTAAAAACTCAAGAATAGGTGTATAGGGCGCATAGAATTCAACGCATGCCATCTCAAAGTCTAAGACATTCTTTATAAATTCACTGTGTTCCTTTTTGTGGCTAACAAAATCAGGGTAATCATACTCAATCATATAGCTTTCTTCTGTCATGAAATGTTCATCAAAATATTTCTTTAATCTCATGATAGTCTCAAGGCAGATTTTATATCGGTCTGCGGCATTGGAAACAGACTCAAAGAGGTTTATTGTTTCAATAAGGCCTTTATGCTGTTCATCTATATCTTTTATGCCCAATTCCAGGGACCCATCCCATTTTATATAGTCCATTTTTCTTTTCTC
This sequence comes from Deltaproteobacteria bacterium, assembly GCA_029553295.1. GTDB lineage: Bacteria > Desulfobacterota > Syntrophorhabdia > Syntrophorhabdales > Syntrophorhabdaceae > DTOV01. The sequence continues at coordinate 57,732 of JAKPCK010000130.1, forward strand.
CTTAATGCTTCATCCTCAGGAATCTCCCGAGATGCCTGTCAATTTTTACAGTGTGATTGACAAGCCAGTCCATAACAAGTATCTGTGTACGAAATAAAAGAAATGCCCTGTGGGTGTTGAGGTCTTTTTTTATCTCCTCCTTAAATGCAGTAAAATAGTTTGCAAACCTCCTGTGCTGTTCTATCTGGAGGTCCAGAAAGGGGTAGCCTGTTTCCACCATGAGCCTTTCCTCAGTGTTAAAGTGCTCAACCACATAATCACTGAGAAACTCTATTATACTGTTTAACTGTGAATAGTCATCTGCCTTCCCTATGGCATCCACTAAACTGTTGGTGTGCTCGAAGAGACTGCGGTGCTGCTCGTCAATGACAGGATTACCTATGGTAATGGAATCATCCCAGTGGACAACAAGCCCTACCTCGCCACTGCTTTCATGGATGCCTGTCTCTATAAACCTCTGACACCTCTCCTTATAGACCTGGGCAACAGTGTCATCAGGTGCCTCACAAAGACACTGAGAGAGCAGCTCCATTGCCTCGGGTATCTCTTTCAGGTGATAATGGGCAAGGGCCTCTTCAAATATACTTTTTGTTTTTTGCTTTGCCTCTCTCAAAAAAGGCGGGTCAGCATCAAATACCTCATAGACAGACTGGCACTGTTCTTTTCCCTTTACCTTGACACGGTCTATAAAACGGATACCATAGGCATACGGGTCACGGAGACTGTAGTATGTGTGTTCGCTTATAAGTATCGGTGTCTTATAGTTTTTTGTCATGGACTCAATGCGCGATGCAAGGTTAACTGCATCGCTGATAACCGTACTTTCCATGTGATGCCTGCCACCGATTATACCGAGCATCATGAGCCCTGTGTTGAGGCCTATGCCTATCTTAATAGGGGGTGACCCTGATCTTTGACGGTCATTATTAAAGATTTCAAGCTCATGGAGCATACCCACAGCCCCTCTTATTGCTGAATCAGCATTCTTTGGGAAAAGGGCCATTATGGCATCGCCTATATATTTGTCTATAATACCCCCAGCGCTTGCTATAACAGGCTCCATCCTTTCAAGGTAGGAGTTTATGAATGAAAAGTTTTCCCTGGGGGTCATGCCCTCGGATAGGGATGTAAAATCCCTTATATCGGAAAAGAGGATTGTCATTGTTATCTCAATGTGGTCTCCGAGGCCGATGCCTGTAATTGCCTCTTTGCCCATTAACCTCAAGACCTCATCCGGGATGAAACGGCTGTATGCCTCTATGATTTTATCTATTGATTCCCCTGAATCCATAATAAACCGCTATTTTTTTTGTTGTGTTAGTTCTTTAATCTTATTCAAAATCTTTTCTTTATGCCTTCCTGTATCATCTACTACCTTCTGCATCAGCGTTTTATATTCAATATCATTTGTTGAGACAATTTCACCATACCTGTCTTCAAGATACCCCTTTTCTATGTCGCTGGCAATATAGAGCAGATTATCTTTTGATATCTCGCCTTTTTTTATCTTTTCGATCTTGCTTCTGATATCCGATAGGGTTGTCTCAATAGAAAAAACATTAAAAGGTCTGCCTTTTTCAAACCGTTCAGGTGATTTTGATATGGTTTGTATTATCTGATTGATGAATTGTGCATGTTTTATCTCGTCTCTCCATATTGAGAGCCAGAATTCTGCATCTTCCTTCCAGGTGTTGGCACAGAGGCTGTACAATTCACCTATTGTCATCTCAAACATGGCCATTTTTTTAAGGACCTCTAATATCCCTGACAACTCACCTGACACCTTTATATTCATGGTAATTCCCCTTTTTTATTTTATAGCACAAAAAAAGCCCTACAGAAACTATACAAAATGGAGGCTTTCAAATAAACATTTTTTTTGCTAAAATTGATATACAAAATCAATAAAGGGGAGGTCAAGGTGAAGATAACCAATCTTGAGAAGACTCCAAAGACAAAGATGGATATGGAGGGTGCTAAGGATACCTATAAACAGATACCAATATCTGCAGCAGATGGGACACCAAATTTTTCTTTTCGTGTTTTCACCATTATGCCTGGGGGTCATACGCCCTATCACACCCATGAATTTGAGCATATAAACTATATTATCGAGGGCGAGGGTGCTGTTGTCAGGGCAGATGGTTCTCAACAAACTGTTTCGAAAGGGGATTTTGTCCTAATTATGCCTGGTGAGAGACACCAGTACAGAAATAAGGCTGGTGACAGGGCACTTGTAATTATCTGTGCTGTCCCCAAGGAGTATGAATAGATAGAGGCTATTTTTCCCGACTTTAATGGTTATTTTGATAATTTACTGATTTTAAATGAGTTTATTTTTTCAATAGGAACTACTTTTTCTATTCTAACTGGATATTTTTTGTTGTTTTTAGTTAGCTTATCTTGAATGAAACATGAGAGATTTTAATCCCCGTTGTTTGATATATTTTTTTGCGTCTTCTGTTATTGCTGAGGCATGCCATAGAGTTATTCTGTTTCAATATGCTTTAATATGCTTAGCTGCACAGAGGCAAGAATTTCCCTTATCCTTTCCGCTGAATATGGTTTTCTGTATCTTTAATGTCTAAAATTCCTGTGTTATCCTTGCATCGCATATATAGAGGCCTGCAGAAGAGACAAAAACAGGGTTCATATCCATCTCCTTGACCTCGCTGTGCCTTGTTATGAATTGGGAGACCTCTACGAGGAAGTCCTCTATGAGATTGATATCCATGTCCCTCTGACGTTTACTTGTGAGTATCCTGTAGGCAGACAACTCCTCTATCATGTCCCTTGCATCTTTCTTGTTTATGGGAATAATACGAAAGGATACATCTTTGATGGCCTCAACAAAAATGCCGCCCAGCCCAAACATAATAACAGGGCCGAACTGTGAATCCCTGTGTACACCCACAATAGTCTCAATACCCCTTCCAGGCATCTGCACCATAATCCCATCAAGGTCTTTCCCAGGGTATGCTGTCTTGAAATTCATTTCAAGCTCTCTAAATGCCTCTTTTGCATCAGAGGGATTATTTATGGGGTATCTTACGCCATCTATATCTGTCTTGTGGATAACATGGGATGAGGAGACCTTCATGGAGACAGGGAAACCTATCTCAGAGGCAATACGCACTGCATCATCCTCATCTTTTGCTAATCTGCTTTTCAGGACATTAAAACCCTCTTTTTCGAGGAGATAAAGGGCATCTACATTGAGGATTAGTCTCTCCATCTATTCCCGTCCATTGTGAGGTTTGCCTTCCAGAGATTTGCCATAGCCTTTGCAGCCCTCTCCGGTGTATGTAAGATAGCAAGGCCCTTTTGACCATCCATCTTCTCTATATCTTCATCCCATACCCCGGCAGGGGCAGTAAAACATGCTATAACAGGTTTTTTAAAGGGCTCGATATTATGAAGGAGCATGGCCATCCTTCTTGTTAATTCAAGGTTTGCCGATGCGAACATGGCAATGAATATGACACCATCTGTGTCACTGTCCTCAAGGACTGCTTCGAGGATATTGAGCATTGTCTCAGGACTATACCAGGCAGGACCCATGTCCACAGGGTTTGTCCTTATTGCCACAGGCGGCAGGAGTGTATTTATCCTGTCCTGGGTCTCTGAAGAAAATCGGGAAAGCCTAAGCCCCTCTTTTTCCATGGCATCTGCTGCAATAATCCCTGGTCCAGCCTGACCTGACAGGACTGCTATACGAGGCCCCTTAATGGGCGCACATATATCAAGGACCTTTGCTGTATCAATGAGTTCCTCTGCAGATTTGACCTCAAGGATACCTGACTGTCTGAGTGCACCTCTCCATATATTATAGTTCCCGGCTAGAGAGCCTGTATGAAATCTGCTCGCACTGTCACCCTTTTCACTCTTACCTGCCTTGAATGCAATGATTGGTTTTTTTGTCCCTGCTGATTTTATGGTCTCAAAAAGCTTTCTGGGCTCATCAATGCCCTCTATATAAAGGGCAATCACCCTTGTTGATTTATCTTCTTTTAGGAAATACCCTAAGGCCTCGGGAAAATCAATATTCACGCGGTTTCCGAGGCTCATGAGCTTTGCCATACCCAGCCTCTCTTCCATGGCAAGGAACCCGCAGAGATGGCAGAAACCACCGCTTTGACTTATGAGGGTTACGCCCCCTTTTTTGATAAGGGAGAATTCATAGGTGAAGGATGCATTAACCCGGTCTGTAAGGTTTACAAATCCAAAGGTGTTAGGTCCTATTATAGGTATCTGGTATCCCTCGGCAATGTCCTTTATCTCTTGTTCCAGGATCTCGCCCTGGAAATCCTCGATCTCCTTGTATCCTGCTGTGATAAGGACAACACCCTTTACATTTTTCTCTCCGCATTCATGCAATACAGAAGGGACCATCCCTGCAGGGACAGCAACAATGCCCAGGTCTATCTCCTGCTGAATATCCTTTATGTTTGGGTATGTCTTTATGCCCCAGATGGTGTCTGCCCTGGGATTTACAGGGTAAATAGGGCCTCTGTAGCCTCCTTTTACAAGGCTCTTCATTACGTGATAACCGAGTTTTTCAAAACTGTCAGATGCCCCTATCACAGCTACAGATTCAGGGGAAAAAAGTTTTTTAAGCCTCTCGATCTTCATCTTCTAATGCAGTCAGACCCGTGCTGTATCCATCAGGACATCCAGATTCTTAGGGATGGAAAACCAGAACCTGCTCCCTTTTCCCGGTTGACTCTCCACTGATATTATCCCATGGTGTGCCTCTATTATAGCCCTTGCAATGGAAAGGCCTAAGCCTGAGCCCTCACCATCCCTGTTTACCCTGTGGAATGCATCAAATATATACGATAGATCCTTCTCATGGATCCCTATACCTGTATCTGAGACCTCAACAATTGTATTGCCGGCATCAGATGAAGCCCTGACTATTACCCTCCCCCCTTCTTCAGTATATTTTATTGCATTGTCTATGAGATTAGACAATACCCTGTCTATCATCTCGGCATCAGCAGGGATAATAAAGCTATCACCTTTTTTATATTCAAAAGAAATCTGGATACCCTTTTTTTCAGCCTCTATCTTTATCATCTCAATCTGTTTTTTTATGGCCTCCTCTATATTATACCGGGTAAGTATGGGCTTGTATTCCTTTCTATCAAACCTGGAAAAATCCAGGAAATCTGTGATTAACCTCTTCAGTTTTTTTGTTGCCCTCTCAATAATATCTACGTAGTCTCTCTGTTTTTCTGTTAATGGCCCTGCCTTTTCTGCCAGAAGTCGCATCAAAAACCCCTCTGCAGCCACGATGGGGTTCTTCATATCATGGGCAAACATGGACAGGAGGTTTTTTCTCTCTTTTTCCAGCCTCTTTATCTCTGTTATATCCCTGAATAGTTCAGCACCACCAATAAACTCGCCGGAGATGTCGAAAAGAGGAAAGGCTACAACAACCACATCAATCCTGCTGCCGTTTTTTCTTTTCAGTTCTGTTTCTATGGCGACGGAGGGGGTATGTTTGTCAAATATGGCCCTGAATATAGGACAGGACCCCTTATCTACTGAGCCGTGGATTATCTCAAAGTGTGGCCTGCCTATGACCTCATCTTTTTTATAGCCTGTCAATTCCTCGGCTACCTGATTGAAATCATGGATATTACCGTTTTTATCGAGGAGTGTAAAACCTATAGGCAGGTTATCTATTATCATTTTATGGATATGGGGTGCTGATAATAACGATTGATTAATTATGGGTTTGTCATCATTATCCATGTTTTCTTTCCATCAATACAGAGCTTTCAGGTATCTTACACCTTATAGCTATAATTTTCCTTTTTTTACCAGAGGACTGTCAAGGCTTTTATAGGAAATTTCTTGATATGGGGACACCCCCGCTAATGCAGGGTAGCTTTTGTATTTTAAAAGTTTTAGTCTATAGCCTGCCTTTAAGACCGTACGGTCTAAATGGATATGCTTGCTTTATACACTGTAATTTTTTATAATCCATAGACTATGTATGAAGACACCTGCCCAGGCAGATGTAATAAATAAAATAAGGGAGAATACAATGGCGCTAACCGGGATACAGATTTTCAAACTTCTTCCAAAGACAAACTGCGGAGATTGTAAATATCCTACATGCCTTGCCTTTGCCATGGCCCTTGCTGCAGGCAAGGCAGAGCTTGATGCCTGCCCCCATGTATCCCAAGATGCACGGGAACAGCTATCCGATGCCAGTGCCCCGCCCATAAGACAGTTGACCATTGGCACAGGTGATTATGAGGTAAGGGTAGGGGGTGAGACAGTCCTTTTCAGACATGAGAAGACCTTTTTCAATAAACCCGGTATCGCCATCATGATTGAAGATACCATGGACGATGGAGAGATAGAGAGGAGGTTTTCAACCCTTTCTCTTTATCAGTATGAACGTATTGGGATGACCTTGAGGCCTGAGATGGTAGCCCTTAAAAACAATGGTACCAGAGAAGGTTTTATAAGGCTTGTCCAGAAGGCCTGCACATATCCCTATGGTATTATTCTCATGTCTCATGTCCCCTCTGTGATGAAAGAGGCCCTTGATATATGCAGAGAAAAGAGGCCCTTGATATATGCGGCAGATAAAGAAAACTATGAGGAGTTTGGAAGGCTTGCCAAGGAATACAATTGCCCCCTAACTGTCTGCGGTAATGGTATAGAAGAGACCGCAGGGATTACAGAAAAGCTGATGAATATGGGCATAAAAGATATGGTTATAGACACATCTTCGAGGACGCTTAAAGATGCATTCCACGAACAGGTCATTATAAGGAGATCAGCCCTTCTTAATAAATACAAACCCCTTGGTTTCCCTACCATAACCTTCCCCTCTGAGATGTCCGATGACATTATGAGGCAGACCCTGATTGCATCGGTAATGGTGGCTAAATATGCAGGCATCATAGTACTCGGTGATTTTCAGGGTGAGTCTATATTCCCCCTTCTCCTCCAGAGGCTAAATATATACACAGACCCCCAGAGACCCATGACCACCCAGGAAGGCATATATCCCATCAATAACCCTGATGAAAGCTCCCCTGTCCTTGTAACCTGCAACTTTTCTCTCACATATTTCATAGTAAGCGGTGAGATAGAGAATTCAAGGGTGCCGAGCTGGTTATGTGTTATGGACACCGAAGGTCTGTCTGTCATGACCGCATGGGCTGCAGGTAAATTTGTAGGCGATTTGGTAGGTGCATTTATAAAGAAATGCGGGATAGCAGATAGGATTTCCCACAGAAAGGTCATAATACCGGGTTATGCTGCCACAATCCTCGGGGATATGGAGGAGGAATTGCCGGGATGGGAGATTATGATAGGCCCAAGAGAGGCAGCCCATATACCGGCATACCTAAAGATGTGGAGGGTTTAACCCTGAATTCCGAGACATCTAAGGCTAATGGGGGTAAGTAGGTTATGCTGTTAATAGGTGAAAATCTCAATATAATGTCAAAAAGGATAGGCGAGGCAATCAGGCAAAAAGACCCTGAACCTATAAGGAAACTGGCAATTGCCGAGACAGAGGCAGGTATGGACATGCTCGATATCAACCTCGGACCCGCAAGAAAGGATGGGCCTGAGATTATGCAGTGGGTTGTCAAAACCGTCCAGGAAGTTACCGACCTGCCACTGAGCATAGATACAACAAATATAGAGGCAATGGAGGCAGGGTTGAGGGTACACAGGGGCAAGGCACTTATAAACTCCATCTCTGCAAGACCGGAGAGGATTGAGGCACTCATGCCCCTGGCAAAGAGGTTCAATGCAGGTTTTATCGGCCTTACACTGGGCGCAGAAGGTATCCCAAGAGATGCCAATGAGAGGGGGCTACTGGCCGCCCAGATAATGGCAGAGGCAGCAGGCTATGGCATCCCTGAAGAGGACATATGGCTCGACCCCATAGTCCTGCCTGTCAACAGCCAGCAGATACAGATTCAGGGTTGCACAGAGTTTGTCATGATGCTCCCTGAGCTTGCACCCAACTCCAAATCAACATGCGGCATATCCAATGTATCCAATGGTGTGCCCGGTCACCTGCGGGGGATATTGAACAGGACTTACCTTATAATCCTCAAGAGATACGGCATGTTCTCTGCCATTGCAGATGCCTTTGATGGAGAATTAAGAGAGATAGCAAGGGGTAAAAGGCCTGGGCTCGAGTCATTGATATACAGGGTCATGGATGGCCAAGAGATAGATACATCATCCCTTTCCATTGACGAGATTCACTATATAAAGACCACAAAGGTCCTCCTCGGACATACCCTGTATTCTGATTCATGGCTTGAGATTTGATAGCCATTATGAATTTTCACTTTGAATTTCTCGTATTTTTCTAATAAAATAGACAATCTTTTTTTGTATTGAAAAATCACTTAATAAGAGGGGTCTTTATGCCTTACGATGCAACAAAGATGGCAGACTGGCAGATATCAGAGGCCGCAGAAAGACATATGAAACCCATATCACAACTCCAGGAGGAGATGGGGCTGAAAAACGACGAGGTCCTCCCATATGGGAGGATAGCAAGGCTCGATTTCAAAAAAATACTGGATAGGCTTTCTTCAAGGCCTAATGGGAAATATATTGTAGTCACTGCAATAACACCGACACCCTTTGGGGAGGGGAAGACAACAACAACCATGGGGCTCCTGGAGGGTCTTGGAAAAAGGGGTAAAAACGCAGGGGGCGCCATAAGACAGCCATCAAGCGGCCCTACAATGAATATAAAAGGTAGCGCAGCAGGGGGCGGAAATGCCCAGGTCATACCCTTAACAGAGTTCTCCCTTGGCCTTACAGGTGACATATACAATATAATGAATGCCCATAACCTTGCCATGGTTGCCCTCACATCAAGGATGCAGCATGAGAGAAACTACAGTGACATAGATCTTCAAAAAAGGGGGTTAAGACGCCTTGACATAGACTCCAAGAATGTCCAGATGGGATGGGTTATTGACTTCTGTGCCCAGTCCCTCAGGAATATCATAATAGGCCTTGGCGGCAAGATGGACGGAATAACCATGCAGTCAAGGTTTGATATAGCTGTAAGTTCAGAGCTTATGGCCATCCTCTCTATAGCAAGGGATCTGAAGGATTTAAGGGAGAGGATAGGCAGGATCACTGTTGCCTATGACAGGCAGGGCAAACCCATTACAACAGAAGACCTTGAGGTAGCGGGTGCCATGTGTGCATTCATGAGGGAGAGCATCAATCCCACCCTCCTCCAGACCATAGAGGGGCAGCCTGTATTTGTCCATGCAGGGCCCTTTGCCAACATTGCCCTGGGTCAGTCCTCTATTATAGCAGATAAGATAGGTCTAAAACTCTTTGACTACCACATTACTGAAAGTGGTTTTGCCGCAGACATAGGGTTTGAAAAGTTCTGTAATGTAAAGTGCAGGATAAGCGGTTTAAAACCCCATGTCGCTGTTATAACGACAACGATAAGGGCATTGAAGATGCACGGAGGAGGGCCAAGGGTCGCCCCGGGTATACCCATACCCATGGAATACACAAAAGAAGACCTGAATCTCCTTGAAAAAGGCATACCCAATCTCCTCCATCACATAGAGATTGTTAAGATGTCTGGTGTCAGGCCTGTTGTATGTATAAACAGGTTCCAGTCTGACACCCCGGATGAGATAGGGCTTATAAAAAGATATGCAGAGGAAAAGGGCGCAAGGGTTGCCGTGTCTGACCACTGGCTCAAAGGTGGCGATGGTGCCCTGGAGCTTGCCGATGCTGTCATTGATGCATGTAACGATGAGGTCAGGTTCAATTATCTCTATCCCGCAGACCTCCCCTTAATGGAAAGGGTAGAGACAATAGCAAAGAATATCTATAAGGCAGACGGTGTCCTGTGGAAACCGGAGGCTGAAGTCAAGGCAAGGGCCCTTGAGGCTGACCCTGAGAAGATGGATTATTATACTGTAATGGTTAAGACGCATCTAAGCCTATCCCATGAGCCTGAATGGAAAGGTGTCCCCAGGGGCTGGACACTACCGGTGAGGGATGTCCTGATTTTTACTGGTGCCCAGTTTTTATGCCCTGTTACAGGCTCCATCAGCCTCATGCCAGGGACAAGTTCAGACCCTGCCTTTAGAAGAATAGACATAGACACAGACACAGGCAAGGTAAGGGGTCTATTTTAAACTTTTTATATCCTATGTCCTTGACAAAATAAAAGTTATTGTTTAATCTATATCAAGTACGGGCCCATAGCTCAGTTGGAAGAGCCACCGGCTCATAACCGGTAGGCCCCTGGTTCGAGCCCAGGTGGGCCCACCAATTTTTTATGGAAAGATATTTGAAAAAAATAATCTTAAGTTCTAAAGGGGGTGTTCCTGAAGGGTTCACCCCCTTTAAATTTATGGAGGGACAGCCTTGGAACAAGAGCTAAAGACTATCTACGAGGTTCAATTGATAGAGACAAAGATAATGGAGAGTGAAAAAAAGAGGGTATTGGCACCAAAGAAGATCGAGGACATGAACAAGGAGCTTGAGGAGCTCAGGGCAAGGGCAGAAAAAGAAAAGGCAGTAATAGATGAACTGGAAAAGGAGAGGAGAAAAAAGGAAAAGGAGCTCGACTCAGAGAAGGACAAGATAAAAAAGATAGAGGCAAAGCTATACGATGTAAAAACAAACAAAGAATATCAGGCCCTCCTTAAAGAGATAGAGATGGCAAAAGAGGCCAATGACAGGACAGAGGAAGATATTATTGTCCTCATGGAGAGGGTAGAGGATCTTAAAAATGAGTATGCCACCCTGGCAGAGCATCTTAAAAAGCGAGAAAATGAGATTAAAAAAGAAAAAGAGATTATTGAAAAGGACCTTTTAAGCATAGATAAAACCCTGGCAGAATTAAGGAAGGAAAAGGAGAACCTCTTGAGCATAGTAAGCGATGAGATAAAAAGGATATACGCAACCCTTATAGAAAAGAGAGGAGGTCTCGCAGTAGTTAATGTAAAAAATGGTGTATGCCTCGGTTGTTATATGAATATACCACCTCAGCTTTTCATCGAGGTAACAAAAAACAATAGCCTTATTACCTGTCCGAGCTGCAACAGGATCTTCTACTACAGGGAAGATAACTGAATTGGAGTGGCACATCTATGTAGATGGTGCATCCTCAGGAAACCCTGGCGAGTCAGGGGCAGGCATAGTCATCTTTGAAAAAGAAAAAGAGGTATCAAGACATAGCATCTATCTCGGCCAGATGACGAATAACATGGCCGAATATGAGGCCCTTATATTTGCCCTTCAAAAGGCCAAAGATGCATCTGTAAACCAGGTGAATATATATACAGACTCTCTGCTTGTTGCAAACCAGGTATCAGGGGTATACAAGACAAAGAATCCTGTTCTTAAGGGATATCTGGAAATTGTAAAAAAATTATCGAGAAATTTTAACCAGTTTAGCTTAAAATATATACCAAGGGAAAAGAATAGGATAGCCGATGGGCTTGCAAAGTCGGCTATTAAAAACAGGGGTAGACGGGTGGCCGCTCCGCATGGCGGGGAGGAAAGTCCGGGCATCAAAGGGCAGGATGGTCCCTAACAGGGACTGGGGGAGACCCTAAGGAAAGTGCAACAGAAAATATACCGTCCCGTAATATACGGGATAAGGGTGAAATGGCGAGGTAAGAGCTCACCAGCCCTGTGGTGACACAGGGGCTTGGCAAACCCCATCCGATGCAAGGCCAAAAAGGGGTCGCACAATTGGTGCGAGGGGAGTGCCCATCCCTTAACCCGGGTAGGCCGCTTAAGACTCAGGGCAACCTGAATCTATAGAGAAATGGTCACCGAAAACAGAACCCGGCTTACAGTCTACCCCCTTTTGTTTTTATTCAGGGTTTAAAATGTTCAATAGGCTAAAAAAGATAGATGATAGGTATCTTATATTTATTTTAATCTCTACTTGTGCTGTTCTTTTTTTTATAAACCTCTCATCAAGGGACTTCTGGGCACCGGACGAGGGTGATTTTGCCCAGATTGTAAAAGAGTTAAAGACAGATTTTATTGTACCCCACCTCAACAATATCCCATACGGTGAAAAACCGCCTTTATTCTACTATCTCGCATATCTTTTCAAGGGGCTTTTTTTCTTTTTCAGGGATGAGGTCTCTTTAAGGCTCGTTTCAGGGGTGGCAGCCCTTATTTTTGTATTGTCCTTTTTTCTGACCATCAAAAGACATGGAGATAAGGCACATGGCCTCCTCTCCTGCCTCATATTGGTCACCTCCCCGCTTTTTTACTGGCAGGCTAGGTATCTTCAGGTGGATATGTTATTCTCTGTCTTTGTCTGTCTATCCCTTCTTTTTTTCTATTGGTATCTAAAAAACTCAGGAACAGCTTTTTATTATCTCTTTTTTATATCCCTGGGCCTTGCATTTATGACCAAAGGGCCTCTTGGCCTTGCCCTTGTATGCCCTGTTATTATAATGACTCTAATCTTTGAAAGAGACCTGAGTGCAATCAAGACAATACACACTATATCTGGCTTTTTTTTATTTCTTGCTATTATACTGCCCTGGTATATCATTATATACCTCAGAGAGGGGCTCCCTTTTTTGTATGAAAACATAATACGGCAGAATATCTTAAGATTTTTTGATGCCTGGAGCCATAACAGACCCTTTTATTACTATTTCACCACCCTGCCCCTTGATTTCTTTCCCTGGAGTCTATTTTTGCCCCTCGGTCTATACTATGCCTTTAAAAACTTAAAACAGGATAGCCTCATGAGGTTTTTCCTCATATGGTTTGTATGGATGTTTGTCTTTCTTTCCATGTCATCGGGCAAGATAAGTAAATATATGCTCCCTGCCTTGCCTGCCTGTGCATTTATGGTGGCTTCAGCCATAAAAAAGGAGGATAACCTCTATAATAAGCTGGTATCCATATTTATCTCTGTGGTTTTTCTGGCATTGGGAGGCCTTTTGTTCATATTCAGGAAAGAGGTCTATGCTGAATTTTCAGGCGTGAGGGCATCCCTCGGTGGTCTATGTATATTAATCTCCCTTACCATGCTTTTTTTCATAAAAACAAAAAGAATGATTTACAGTTACCTTGTTCTCATGGCAGGGGTAATAATCGTATATTTCATAGCCAATATAGCTGTCTATGAAAAGGTCAACATATATAAATCGCCAAGGCCCATATCAGAGAAAATAAAATCCCTTACCGCCTTCAATATACCCTGGGTTTACTATGGCAGTATAAGGGGTGTTTATGTATACTATGCAGACAGGTTTGCAACTCATATCAATGAGCACGATACAGAGGGGCTTAAAACATTTAAAGATAAAAATAGGGAATTCTTCGTCCTAACCAGAAAAAGGGATTTAGATGAGGCAGAAAAGACACTGGGCGGTGCCACGGTAATATACGAACAGAGGATAGGGGATACCCCGATGGTTATCCTCCATTATAAGGGACAGTAGATATTGAGACACTGTATATACAGCATTGAAAGATGCATAGGCCTATGGATAAAAGACACCTTCTAATTATAATCCTTATGTCATGGATGTTTTTTTTCTCTGGTCTCGGGGGGTATTCCCTCAAAAAACCTGACGAGGGCAGATATGCAGAGATACCCAGGGAGATGATAGAACTCAATGATTATGTCGTCCCCCATCTGAACTATGTGAGATACTTTGAAAAACCACCCCTCTACTACTGGGCTGTAGTAGTCTCATATAAAATATTCGGTATCCACGAGTGGTCTTTCCGCATACCCTGTGCCCTGTCTGCCTTTTTATGTGTGGTATTGCTGTATCTATTTACGAGGAGGTGGTTCAATGACAGGGTTGCCTTCTGTTCTTCCCTTATCCTTACCTCATCTTTTGGCTTTTTCTCCATGGCCAGGATAGTGACCCTTGATATGTTTTTCACCCTTTGGCTTTCCTGTTGTTTATTTTTCTTTTATGGATATTACAGAGACAAAAGGCCTTTCTTTATATATCTATTTTATGTATGTCTTGCCATGGCAACGCTGACCAAGGGCATAGTTGCCATTGTTCTGCTGGGGATAACTATCTTTATATTCCTTATCACAGAAAAGAGGATGGACTTTTTAAGGGAGATGAAGCCTGTTAGGGGTATGGCTATTTTTCTTGCCCTGACACTACCCTGGTTTGTCACCATCTCTTTGAAAGAAAAGGAGTTTTTCTATTTTTTCTTCATCGACCAGCATTTTTTAAGATTTTTCACATCAAAACACAAGCGGACAGGGAATATCCTGTATTTTTTTCCAGTATTAATCGGTGGGCTTTTTCCGTGGTCTTTTTTTATACCAAGGGCAATAGCAAGTCTATGGAGGACAAGCCATATCAGGCTTTTTCTTATATGGTCCTGTGTGGTCTTTACTTTTTTCAGTGTATCAGGCTCAAAGCTGCCGCCTTATATACTCCCCATCTTTCCATCTATTGCCTTAATATTGGGCGCATTATTCGGTGAAAAGGATATATCAAAGATTAACAAAAAATGGGAGGTATTCCCTTACCTTCTCATCTTTGGTGCCATCGTAGCCATCCCTTTCCTTTATAATACTGAAATATTCTTAAGATGGGCAGAAGAGATCTCAGACGAGGCACCCCATATCCTCGGCGAACTAAAGATATTTTTCATTATAGTGGCGGCGGCATCCTTAATAGTCTTATTTTTTCTTTTAATCTCAATAAGGTCAATAACATACAGGGCTATTTTTTTTCTTTTAACCTTCTTTTCCTTTGTTTTCATATGCAATCTCTTGGTCCATACAGGTATCATAGACAGGCTTAATACAACGAAAGAACTTGCCCTTGCCTTGAATGAGAAAAGATCAGAAGATGACCTTATTGTAAACTACGGTTCCTATGACCAGACCCTTACCTTTTATGTAAAAAAAAGGATTATCATTGTTAACTACAAAGGCGAGCTTGATATGGGTGCAAAATACGAAGATGCAAAGGGATATTTTATAGACGAAGATGAATTCTTAAGGATAGCCCGATCTAATAAGAGGGCATTCTTTGTTGTAAAAGAGAAGAAACTTGCCTATGTAAAGGAAAGGCTCTTTAAAGGCCTGAAACTTATCACATGCAAAAACGATAGGTGTATCTATACAAACCATTAGCCTGGGATCTTTAGCTGCGTTTTTGAATTAAGACCTTGCAAGACCATAAAGAGGTCACTATTTGTATTTTATTTCACAAATTATTTGACATACGTTGCATTATTTCATAAAGTATGTTAAAAAAATAACAAATAGCAGCATGAGTAATTTTTTCGATAAGTTAAACGTCAGGATAATGACAAAGGATGACCTCGATGCCATTGTGGAGATAGACACAAAGGTATTGGGTGAATCAAGGCGTGAATACTGGACAACAAAGATAGTAAAACAGGCAGAATCAAGACCCCCTGATGCATCCCTTGTATCCGAGATAGACGGTAAGGTTGTGGGCTTTATACTCGGTGAGGTAAGCGGATGGGAATTCAAGGTACCCAATAACATAGGCTGGATAGATACAATCGGCATAGACCCTGACTACCAGAACAGGGGCATAGCAAAGATCCTTGCCACAGCCCTCATTACCAATCTCAAAAGATACGGTGTTGATACCATATACACCCTTGTAAACTGGAATGACTGGGACCTCCTCCAGTTTTTCCATGCCATGGGGTTCACGAGGGGTGATATGATCAACCTCGTCCTTAAGGTTTAAGCATTCATTCTAATCAATAAAAAAATGCCTGGGACGAGAATCGAACTCGTACAGAGCAGAGCCCCGAGGGATTTTAAGTCCCTTGCGTCTACCTATTCCGCCACCCAGGCATCACTTTTATATAATAAGAAAAATCAACAAAGTCAACACCCAATATTATTTTCTTGACAAATATATTTTCTTTCCCTAAACTTTATAATCATGATGTCAAGGGTAAATTTCTACGGTTTCTTTTATTTTTACTTTAGACGCCTGCACCCAGGCATAAGTTTGCTTTGAAAAGCAAAGGCCATGGGTGCAAACCCCATGGCCTTTTTAGTTGGAGGCCATGGAGGGAGACCTTCATGGCCTTTTTAATGTAAAGGAGGATAGATGTTAGTATCAAACACAATCAAAAAACAGATGGAGGAGACGGGGTGGATAAGGAGGATGTTTGAAGAAGGGATTAATATGAAGAAGATACATGGAGATGCCAATGTCTTTGATTTTTCCCTTGGAAACCCCTTTATAGAACCCCCTGAGCAGTTAATACGTGCCCTAATCGATACCCTCAATGACCCTGTCCCTGGCATGCACAGATATATGCCTAACAATGGATACGAAGAGGTAAGGGATGAGATAGCGGTCTATCTGAGGGAATTCTATAATATGCCCTTTACTGCCGAACATGTGTATATGTCAGCAGGTAGTGCAGGTGGGATAAATATCCTCCTTAAAAGCATGCTTAACAGTGGAGACGAGGTAATAGTGCCAAAGCCCTACTTTATGGAATATAAATACTACATAGAGAGCCACGGAGGGGCAATAAAGACAGTAAGTACAGATGAACAGTTTCAGCTCGACATGGAAAAGATAGATGCTGCTATCACGCCTAAAACCAAGGCAATACTCATAAACAGCCCGAACAATCCAACAGGTGTTGTTTACGGAGAGGAAAAGCTAAGGGAACTCGCTGAAATCCTTACAGATTACAGGAAAAAAGGAAAGGATATCTATATAATATCCGATGATGCATATAAAAAGCTCGTCTTTGATAATATTACACTGCCCAATATATTCAAGATCTATGATCTGGTCATCTCTGTTACATCCCACTCCAAGGACCTTGCTGTCCCTGGCGAGAGAATAGGTTATATTGCCATATCTCCAAAGATAAAAGAGGTAAAATCCCTCATATCAGCCCTCATGTTCTCCAGCAGGGCGCTCGGCTTTGTAAATGCCCCGGCCCTTTTCCAGAGGGTAATAGGCAAATTCCAAAAAAACTCCATAGACATAATGGATTATCAGGAAAAAAGGGATTTTATATACAATACCCTCATAGAGGCAGGCTTTGAATGTGTAAAACCCCAGGGGGCATTCTATGTCTTCCCTAAATCACCAATGAAGGATGAGCTTAAATTTGTAAAATTAATGCAGGAGGAGGAGAGGATCCTTGCTGTCCCTGGAAGGGGGTTTGGCAAGTCAGGTTACTTCAGGATAGCCTATTGTGTGCCTTTTGATAAGATTGTAAGGGCAGCAGACGGTTTTAAGAACATGGGAAAACGATATATCAGAAAGGGGTGAAGACTATGATATCAAAGAAAATCTCTGAATCTATGAAAGGCTCTTCATGGATAAGGGCCATGTTTGAAGAGGGAGAGAGGCTAAAAAAACAATACGGTGATGCCAATATATTTGATTTCACCCTGGGAAATCCCATAGCAGAGCCCCCAAGGGAATTGAAAAAAGAGCTTATCAAGATAATAACCTCTGAAGAAAAAGGGATGCACCGCTATATGACTAACAGCGGATATGAGGACGTGAGGGAGGAGATCGCAGGTTTTCACCGTGAAAGAACAGGGCTACCATTTACAAAAGAACACATTATTATGACAGTAGGTTCTGCTGGGGGTATAAATGTTATACTGAAATCACTGATTGACCCTGGTGATGAGGTCATTGTCCTAAACCCCTATTTTGTGGAATTTAAATTCTATATAGAGAACCACGGCGGTGTGATGAGGCTTGTAGATACAAAGGATGACTTTCATCTTGATTTGAAAAACATAAAAAATGCCATCCATGAAAAGACAAAGGCCATTATTATAAACTCTCCAAATAACCCAACAGGGGTTATATACGATGAAGAAGAACTCAGGGGTCTTGCATCAATACTTTATGAAAGCAACAAGAAGGTCTTTCTCATATCTGATGAGGCATACAGAAAGATAATCTATGATGGCATTAAATTCCCTGATATGTTCAGTATATACGAGGACACAATAGCTATCACATCCCACTCCAAGGACCTTGCCCTCCCCGGTGAGAGGATAGGATACATAGCCATCTCGCCGAGGATAGAGGATGCCCAGCAGATTATTGATGCAGCCATCTTTTCCAACAGGATACTTGGGTTTATAAATGCACCTGCTATAATGCAGAGGCTTGTTAAGGGCTTCCAGAAAAACAGTGTTGATATAGCAGATTATCAGAAAAAAAGGGATGCCATCTATGATATACTCATCCAGTCTGGATATGAGGTTGTAAAACCCCTTGGTGCATTCTATATATTCCCCAAATCGCCCATAGAGGATGATATAGAGTTTATAAGGCACCTACAGAGATACCATATACTGGCAGTGCCGGGCACGGGCTTTGGGAGAAAAGGATATTTTAGGATTGCATACTGCGTTGAGATGGGTGTTATAGAAAGGTCAGCACCATATTTTAGAGAGGCAATAAAAAATATAGGGGGTTTTTAAAGAGGTCTTATACTGATGCCTTTGTTTATAACTCTATTGCCTTCATAATTGTGTCTGTGTCTATGTGTTTTAAGAAGAGTCTTGCCAGGCTCTGCCTGTTCATACCCTCTTTCAGTAGGTTCTTCTTGTAGGGGAATATACCCAGGATAGGGCAATCAAGATAGGCAGAGAGTATATCTGGGTTTGTCTTTGCAGCCAGATCTCCTGTCCCGTCGTTATTGTTTAATATAACACCTATTACCTTTATACCCCTTGTTTTAAGATAACCTACGGTGAGGAGCGTATGGTTTATTGTCCCGAGCCCGAGCCTTGATATGATTATTGTGGGGCATCCCCATCTTTTGATAAGGTCACCGTAAAAAAAATTCCTTTTAATGGGGACAAGCACACCACCGGCGCCCTCTACAACTGTTATGTCATGTTCATGGAGGATTTTTTTGTATATCCTGTCCACCATATTCAGATCAATCTGGATATTCTCGAGGGATGCAGCAACCTCAGGGGCAAGGGGTGCCTCAAAGGTATAGGGGCTTATCATGTTGAGGTCATCAGAACTCCCTGATGCCTCTCTGAGACATATGGCATCCCAGGGAAGCTCATCCTTGTTACGCTTTGATAGACCGCTTTCAAAGGGTTTCATAACCCCTACATTCAGCTTTTTCTTAACAGAAAGAAATGCAGATAGGCATGCTGAGATCGTTGTCTTGCCAACCCCTGTATCTGTCCCGGTTATAAACAATGACTTAATCATCTAAATACACCTGAGACTACAATGGCTATCCCGATAAGGAGACAACCGCAGATGATAGATAAACCGGTATTCCCTTCATTAACAATCTTTTTTTCAAAATCTGCGGAGATAGATGCACCAACTATCTTCAGTGATACAAGAAGCACCACGATATAGACCGCTGAATAGATGAACATCTCTATAATATTGCTTATTATCTTCCACATAAGAATCCCCTAATTCGTTAGATAGTATACCAGATTATCAAGGGCAGATGTAAAAAATAGATTCCTCACCTTTACATGTTCAGGTGCGCTTACAGGGGCCGGGGAGAGATTGAGTATCCCCTTTATGTTTGCCTCGACTAACTGGTTGGCTACCTTTTGTGCCTCAGAGGGGGGGACAGTTATAATCCCGATCTCAATATTTCTCGCCTCTACAACCTCTTTCAGTCTATTTACATGGAGTATCTCTACTGGTCTTCCCATCCTTTCAGATATATTGCCTATCACCTTTACAGGGTCTATATCAAAGGCTGCCACTATTCTGTAATTCTGTTTTAAAAAGTCTTTATATACGAGCAGTGCGCTCCCCATGTTGCCTATACCAACTACTGCAATCCTCCATTCCCTGTCTATCCCCAGTATCTTCTTTATATGCTCCTTCAACTCCACGATATTGTAGCCCATGCCCCTTATGCCGAACTCACCGAAATAGGCAAAGTCCTTTCTTACCTGCGCTGCGTTTACATTACAGAGGGTTGCAAGGATAGAGCTTGAAGCAACCTTTTCGTTTTTAGATTCCAGTTCTTCGAGGCACTTTAGATAACTCGATAATCTCCTAACAGTAGCCTCAGGGATATTTGCGTATTTAGCCATTGTATCACCTAAAAACTGAATTTTTTAGTATTATCTAACAGTTATTGGGGGAGAATGCAAGAGAAATATTTATCAAGCTCATCCCTTTAAACAGTGATAGAGCAGGTAAAATCTATTTAGTAAGAGAAATATTTATCAAGCAGATTAAAGCCCCAGGACATCCTTCATAGAGTATACACCATTGCCCTGTTTCACCAGCCATCTGGCAGCGATAAGTGCACCCCTTGCAAAATTCTCGCGGGAATAGGCCCTGTGTGTAATCTCCAGCCTCTCACCTACACCGGCAAAGAAGACTGTATGCTCACCCACTATATCGCCCCCCCTTAATGCAAGGACTGCCAGCTCATCTTTTTTTCGCTCACCTATTACACCCTGTCTCCCGTATACCTCTTCCCATGCCCTGGCTTTATCTGCCTGCTCTATAATATCCTTTATCCTCAAAGCTGTCCCGCTTGGGGCATCCTTTTTCCACTTGTGATGCATCTCCAGTATCTCTATATCAAAGTTATCCTTGAGTATCCTGGCCGCCCTTTCTACAAGGTCAAACATGAGGTTCATACCCATACTCATATTAGGTGAAAAAACAACCCTTGTATCCCTTGTTTCTCTAATCCGGGCAAGGTCAGCATCTGAAAAACCTGTTGTCCCTATAACAATCGCCTTCTTGTGCTCCTCTGCCACCTTGAGATGGGCTATAGAGGACTTAGGCTCTGTAAAATCTATTATCACATCGCCTTTATCTATTACCTCAGCAAGGTCATCTCTTATTACCAAATGGGTTATGGTATCCTGTGTCCCCACAAGGGGGTGTCCCTTTGCCTCTGTAAGGCCTGCAATCTCAAATCCTCTATCCTGGACAGCGGTCCCTATTATTGCCCTGCCCATCTTTCCTGCTGCACCGGTTATAATTAGTCTAACCATGTATACCCTCTTTTTAATCTTTTATGAGCCCGTACCCCATTAATATCTCCCTCAAGGTTAATCTGTTCTTTTCAGCAAGGGGACAAAGTGGTAGCCTGAGCTCGTTTTTCATAATACCCATTAATGCCAATGCCTCTTTTACAGGGATAGGATTTGTCTCTATAAACATAGCCTGCATAAGGGGCATGAGCCCTGTATGGATGTCCATTGCCTTTTGTATATCCTTCTCTACCAGAAATGCCTTATAGAGGTCTATCATCCTCTCCGGGACAATATTGGATGCCACTGAGATTACCCCTGTACAACCCACGCTCATCATAGGCAAAAACAGGTTGTCATCCCCTGACATGATGACAAACTTACCCTTTGTCAACCTGTATATATCCGATACCTGGGTCAGTGAGCCAGATGCCTCCTTAATACCTATAATATTGGGTATCTGGGATAACCTGTATATTGTCTCCGGTGACATATTTATCCCTGTCCTCCCGGGTATATTATAGAGAACCAATGGTATATCTACCTCTTCCGCTATCTTTTTATAGTGTCTGTACAGGCCTTCCTGGGTAGGTTTGTTGTAGTATGGGGTGGTAAGGAGGCACATGTCTGCCCCTATTTTCTTTGCGCTCTCGGTAAGTTCTATAGCCTCTTTTGTGGAATTAGAGCCTGTGCCTGCCATAACAGGGATTTTACCCTTGACATACTTTACCGTAAGCTCAATTACCCTTTCATGTTCATCATAATCCAGTGTTGCCGCCTCGCCAGTAGAACCACAGGGGACAAGACCATCTATACCTGCCTTCAACTGCATATCCAATAGCCTTAAAAAGCTTTCCTCATCCATATTGTAATCTTTAAAGGGTGTTACCAGTGCTGTATAAACACCTTTCAGTTCCATGACTCCTCCTTAGTTTTCATATCTACAAAAGTGCCTCTCTGTTGAGTTCTCCCTTAAATACAATCCTTGACTCGCCCTCGAGATAAACATCATTATCTATATAAATATTTATCTTCTCCCCACCTCTTGTCCATATCTTAACAGGGGTTTTTACAAGACCCTTTTCTTTTAATATAACACCTGTTGCCACAGCCCCGGTGCCACATGCAAGGGTCTCTCCCTCCACGCCCCTTTCGTAGGTCCTTATCTTAACATTTTCCTGGTCAATAATCTGGACAAAATTTACATTTGACCCCTGATTACCAAAGGCACTGTGGAATCTTATCTTTCTCCCAAGTTCCTCAACAGGGGCATATTCTACATCATCGGTTATCAAGACAGCATGGGGGACACCGGTATTTACACTGCTTATAAATAGCTCCCTATCCTCAAGCTTAATAGGGTAATCGAGTTTTAAATCTAAAGGATTGGTAAGCTGAAGTTTAACCTTGCTGGATTCTACCTCTGCCTTTATAAGACCTGCCTGTGTCTCAAAGACCATATTAGATTTAGCAATACCCTTTATGTATGCATACCTTGCAGCACACCTGCCGCCGTTGCCACACATCTCAGCCTCAGAGCCGTCTGAATTGAAGAACCTCCACCTGAAATCAGCCCTGTCTGAATCCTCTATAAAGATGACACCATCTGCACCCACTGAGTGGTGCTGTCTGCATATCTTAACAACAAAATCCTTTATGTCACTATATTTCTTATAGATAATGCCGTCTCTGTTGTCAATGAGTATAAAGTCATTACCACTTGCATTGAGCTTGTAAAACTCTATCTCAAACATAATTAAACCCTCAAAAATTCTGGAATAGATTCGCCTTTTATAAGGTCTTTTTTTGTCTCTCTCTTTCTTATTATAAAGTATCTGTCATCTGAAACAAGGACCTCTGTTGCCCTCCTCCTTGAGTTGTAATTGGAGGACATGGAAAAACCATATGCCCCAGCCCCATGTATTGCTATTAATTCACCCTCTTTTAGCTGGGGCAAAACACGGTCTTTTGCAAAAAAGTCACCAGATTCACAGATAGGGCCCACTACATCCACCTTTATCTTCTTTGAATGTCTTCTGTGGACAGGGGAGATCTCATGATATGCGCCGTATAGCGATGGTCTTATAAGGTCGTTCATTGCCCCATCAACTATGATAAAAGTCTTTTCAGAGACCTTCTTTACATAGATGACCTCTGCAACAAAGATACCGCTATTACCTACCAATACCCTCCCCGGTTCAAGGATAAGGGTGAGGCCTGTGTCCTTAAGCTCATTCTTTATTGCCTCTGCGTATTCTTCAGGGTGGGGCGCGGTCTCATCTTTATAAGTTATGCCAAGGCCACCACCTATATCGAGATACCTTATCCCTATACCCATGTCCCTTAACTGGTAAACCATATCTTTCAGGGACCTTACTGCCTCTATAAAAGGTGAAAGCTCAAGTATCTGTGACCCTATATGGGATGATACACCTATGGGCAGGAGATATTTGTTCTTTGCCATATCTTTATAAAGCCTTAGGGCATCCTCCCATATAATACCGAATTTATTCTTTTTTAACCCTGTGGTTATATAGGGGTGTGTCTTGGGGTCAATCTCCGGATTAACCCTTATGGATACCCTGATCTCCTTTTTCATCTGTTCAGCTATCCTGGAGATAACATTGAGCTCGGCCTCTGACTCTATGTTAATCATAAGTATATCTGATTTAACAGCGTCTTTTATCTCCTCTTTTGTCTTTCCCACACCGGAATATACAATCCTCTCAGGGGGGATACCGGCCATAGATGCCCTGAACAACTCACCGCCCGATACTATATCAGCCCCTCCGCCGAGCCTACCAAAGACCGCTATTATGGAGATATTTGAATTGGCCTTGCAGGAATAGCATACTATGTGGGGCAGACCCTTGAAGGCACCGTCAAATACCTCAAAATGCCTCTTTAGGGTCTTATAGCTGTAAATATAAACAGGTGTCCCTGTTTTTTTTACAATCTCGGCAACCGACAGGTCTTCACAGTATAGCTCATTGTCTTTGTAATGGAAAAAATTCATGGTTCATTCCTTTAACATTATTATCTGTTCCTGAGAGGCCTCGCTCTCATTGCCATTTATATCCACAGATGTTACATAATACGAGATATATCGGCTATCAGGGGTCTTATCATCTATATACATGTTCTCCCTTATGGGTTCCCCTGTAAGCCTCTCTGTTACCCCTGCGTTTATCCTGTAGACATGATAACCCTTTAAATCCTTCTCTGTCTGTTGTCTCCAGGTCAAGGCAACAGCCCTGTCCCTCCGCTCTGCCCTGACATCAATTGGTATGCCGGGCGGTGTCTTATCCTTAGGGGTTGCCTCAATCCTTGCCCCTTCCCCCTCCCATAAAAAACCATTTTTTTCCTTTATTGCCCGTATCTCGTAAATATATCTCTTATTGTTTATAAGGCCTTTATCCCTGTATGACGGGGTTATCAATGGCCTGTCATTTAAGGGGAAAAGGGGGTATGTATCATCATCTCTCCTGTACACGTTGTATAGAATCCCTTCCTGTGCCTTCCACTCAAGCCCTACAGATTCATCATCTTCTTTAACTGCTAAACCTGATGGCGGCTCAGGGGTGGCCTCCCACTTTATGGTGAAGACATTGGATTCATTACCCCTTACCGTAGTCTTGGTATAGGGTATAACCTTGTATGAGTAAGCCTGTCCTTTTCTAAGGTCATCATCAAACAGGTAAAGTCTGCCTCCATAAACTGTAAAGCCCTGTTTTGAATCTATTTTTATATCCCTGAATAGCTCAAATGCACCTATGCACCCGCCACAGCCCTTATATATCTTAAAGCCCTCCAGGTTCTTTATCTCTGTGCCATCCTTGTTCCTCTTAGGGATAGAAAAAGACAGAAACAGGACCCCATCTTTTACCTCCCCGGAAAGGTCTTTTATGTCCTCAGGTATAGGCAGTCCCCTCGGTATAGGATCCCCTTTTTTCCCGCAGGATAAGGCTGTAAAAAAAAGGGCAACACTAAAAAGAATTAAGATAAGCTTTTTCTCTCTCAATTAACCTCTCCACCTCATCAAAGGATGCTGCGCCTATTGTCTTTCTGTTCCTGAGGATATTGTCTGGCTCTATGTATCCATAGACATCCTCGTCAAATACAGAGGAAAACAGCCTCATATCATCTATATCCATCTTATAAAGTGGGATACCCCTGTTCTCGCACTCCCTCACCATCTTACCCACTATGGCATGGGCATCCCTGAATGGGATACCCTTCAGGACAAGGTATTCTGTCATCTCTACAGCAGGCATATAGCTGCTAAAGACAGCCTCCTGCATCTTTTGTGTGTTTATGTCCATCTCCTTGATGCAAAGCCCCATAATGACAAGGGATTCCATAACAGTATCAAGGGCATGGAAAAGGGGCTCCTTATCCTCCTGCATATCCCTGTTGTAGGTCATGGGCAGGCCTTTAAGGAGTGTAAAAAGACTGAACAGGTCACCTATGACACGGGCAGCCTTTCCCCTGACCAGCTCCAGGGAATCAGGGTTTTTCTTATGGGGCATGAGGCTACTACCTGTACAGAGGCTGTCAGGCAGGCTCACAAATGAAAACTCCTGGGTTGAAAATATAATCAAGTCCTCAGATAACCTGCTTAAATGGAGCATAATCATGGCCACGGAGTATACTGCATCAAGGCAGAAATCCCTGTCAGATACCGTATCCATACTATTTGCTGATATATCGGTGAATCCCAGTCTCTCCCTTACGTATTCCCTGTCCAGGGGGATTGTGGAGCCAGCTATTGCGCCGCTTCCTAAGGGCAGGACATCCAAGTTTTTTTTCATATCCTTCAGACGCTCCAGGTCTCTTTTCAACATGAAATAATAAGCCATGATATAATGACCAAAGGTTACTACCTGTGCCCTCTGCATATGTGTATAACCAGGCATAATGGCCTCTTTGTCTCTCTGTGCCCTGTCTATGATAATCCTCAATAGATTCAAAAGGTTATTTTCAATCTCCCCGACTCTCTCCTTTAAAAATAATCTCATGTCCAGGGAGATCTGGTCGTTTCTGCTCCTGCCTGTATGGAGCTTTCTCCCCACATCACCTATCATCTCTATAAGCCTTGATTCTATGTGCATGTGTATATCCTCAAGGCTGCTGGTGAATGTAAGCTCCCCTTTCTCTATCTCTTCCCTTATCCTGTCGAGCCCGTTTTTTATGGCATCCCTCTCCTCACTGGTCAATATCCCTATCCTTTCCAGCATATCTGCATGGGCCTTACTGCCCTCTATGTCTTGTCTGAAAAGCACCCAGTCAAAATGTATGGATGCACTGAACCTCTCCATTATAGGGTCTGTTTTTTCCTTGAACCTGCCGTCCCAGAGTTTCAATGTCTCTCCCCAAATATGGCTGTACCAATCCTTACCATTGTTGCCCCCTCCTCGATGGCTACCTCAAAATCAGAGGACATGCCCATGGATAGCTCCTTCATGTTAAGACCGAACTCCCTGTTTAGTTCTGTTAATATCTCCCTCATTCTTTTGAATATCCATCTCACATCCTCAGGGTTATCCACATAGGGCGCCATGGTCATAAGCCCTACAGGCTCAATAAAATTGAGTGCCTTTACCTTTTCAAGGACCTTTTTTATCTCATCCGGGGATGCACCGTTTTTGGACTGCTCTCCTGAGATATTGAGCTCGAATAAGACCTTCATCTGCCTACCGTACCTATCTAATATCTCAAGGACCTCCACCCGGTCTATTGAATGCACCCAGTT
The DNA here is from genome assembly GCA_029553295.1 of Deltaproteobacteria bacterium. GTDB lineage: Bacteria > Desulfobacterota > Syntrophorhabdia > Syntrophorhabdales > Syntrophorhabdaceae > DTOV01. The sequence continues at coordinate 84,470 of JAKPCK010000130.1, forward strand.
AAAAAGCCTGGATATATACTTTATCTTATTGGTCTGGATATGACCTATCATGTGCCAGGTAGCTTCTTCCGGGAATGCCTCTATCTTTTTTCTTGCCTCCTGGACATAGTTCTCACCGAAGTCCCTTATACCGTAGCTATACGCCTGTTTAATCCTTTCTAAGTCAACGTTCTTTGTGACGCCTATCAAGAGCACATCATCCTCTGTCCTCCCTGATCTCAAAGAGGCCTCTTTTATCTTTGTCCTTACAATCTCGATGGAGTCTTTAAGACTGTTCACGAAAGCACGCCCAGTGATAATAGTGCCTCAGCGACCTCACATATTGGCAGGCCAACAACATTTGCATAGGAGCCCTTTATCTCTTTCACCATACAGCCGCCTTTGCCCTGGACAGCATAGGAGCCTGCCTTGCCGAGTGGCTCAGATGTGTTTATATATCTTAAAATCTCATCGTCAGACATATCCCTTAAAAAGACCTTTGTCTCTACCACATCCCTGTATGTCACACCCTTTGAGATATTGATTACGCAGAAACCAGTAATCACCTTATGCCATCTCCCGCTCAGGGTCTTGAGCATCTTGTATGCATCTTTCTCATCTTTAGGCTTTCCCATAATCCTGTTTTTGTAAACCACAACAGTATCTGCTGCCACTATCCACTTCTGTGGAAAGTGCTCACCCACGCTCATTGCCTTTTCAAATGATATCCTTGATACATAATCTTTGGGTGGCTCGTATCTTCTTTGTCTCTCATCTATCTTGGGCGGCACAATAGAAAAAGACACACCGAGTGTCCTGAGTATATCTACCCTCCTGGTAGACTCGCTTGCCAGTATTATGGAATCGCCTTCTTTTACATGAAACATGCCTTGCTCCTATTTCAGATTAGAAAAAATACATGAAATTATCTATAATTTCAAGGTAAATGTAAATAGCCCTTATCTTATGGCCACATATAAGAAATACAGGCTATTAGACTGTAGACTAAAGCCAAAGACTTTTTTATAATAAAACCCGATATTTCTGAGACAGTGCAAATCCATTGTCGATTTACTATTTCCGAGTTTATCTTTATTTAAAGTATGCACAGACTACAAGACCCTTGGGTCTCTATATACAGTCCTCCAGCGACATCTTTTTAAGCCTGCCCCTATCATTTATATCCCTAACCATGCCAGGGATGATGATGGCATCATCACTATAGCCCCTTTTTTCCCAGAAGCCTGATATATAATGGTCCATCAGTTCTATTTTTACAACGCTTTTAGCAGATTTATAACCCCATAGGTAAGGACAGAATCCCCTTACAGGCCCCCCATAGTCCTCCTCGAGGTACTCTCCATCAAACTCATAGGCAAGGAGGGTCTTTTCCTGCATGGCAGTCTCCATAGGTATAGATGTGTCATATATTTTTCTGATTGACCAGAATCTGCAAAATCTTGCATTGGAAAGAGGCCTGACCAACCTCAATATATCCGAGACCCTGACCCCGCCCCACCGGCCTCTCACTGAAAAACGTGTAACACTTGTAAGTCTTGCATCAGCAATGGTCTTTTTCACCTTCATCAGGTCATCCCAGCTAAATACAGTTGGATTCTCACATAACCCTGTTACCTCTATTGTCCATCCCTCCCTGTCCAGCGTGCCAGGGTGTCCCTCAACCCAGAAGATTGGCGTATCCATCTCTTTTAATCTGCTCATATATCACCTGTATTTTTATTCTCCCCTTAATCTTTCACGCCCCAATAAGCCAGGGAATTTATCACTCAATAAGGTTTAATACATATTCTATAACATATCCGAATAGAATAACAGTTAAAACCCATCAATAAGGGTTCAATTTTTTAAGGATTATTACAGGGTCCATATATTTTTATACATACCCAGCCAGCCCTTGCTACCCGTCTTAGGTTCACATCTCCCATGTATTATATACAGTTAGAAATATAAAACAACTAACAATTTTCTTATAAAAACCATGAGAGCCTCCTTAATTACGCAACTATCTCTAATCATTGACAAAATCCATGAGCAATTTATCTTGTAATTTGTGTTTTTTTTCACTAATATTTATCTAACAGGAGATTTAAAGTCTCTTACTCTGGGGCGCATACTTGAGACCCCGATGGATATGCTTTATTCAAAAGATATTGAAATTCATCTCCTATGAATTTCAAGGCCTTTAATAGGTGTTGCAAAGGTCTTAAAATAAAAACAACACAAGGAGGTTGAGATGGCGAAGACAGAGATATTAGAAAACAGACCGCCGGTCCTTGGAATAAACGGTATGGGAAGAATAGGAAAACTCACACTATGGCATCACATTGGTAGAAAGTATTTCAAGGAGATTGTTATAAACCAGGGCAGGGGCATAGGCAAAGGTATGGATGCTGTTGCCCAGATGCTTGAAAAGGATTCAACATACGGGAGTATCCACAGGTTTCTCTATGGTGTAAAATCCTCAAGGATAATAGAGATTGTTGATGAAAAAAAAGGCAAGCTCCTCATCGATGGTATACCTGTTACTGTCCTCAGGGAGGCAAGAAACCCTGCTGATATACCATGGAGAGACTACGGGGTAGACATAGTGGTAGAGTGCACTGGAAAATTCAGAGACCCTACCCTGTCTGTGGATGACAAGAAGGGCTCCATAAGAGGGCACCTGGCAAGGGGCGCCAAGGTTGTTATAAACTCCTCGGCATTCAAGATTAAAAACAAGGCCCTCTCCATGCCCGATGACTGCGTTACATTGATATACGGTATAAATCACCATGCCTTTGACAAGAACAAGCACCCCCTGGTATCTGCAGCATCATGCACCACCACAGGTCTTGCCCACATGGTGAAACCCCTTTTGAATAATGAGGCAACAAGCAGGATCCTTACTGCATCCATGTCTACTGTCCATGCGGTTACAAACTCACAGAGCGTACTTGACAGCGTACCCAAGGACGGTGAGAAGGACCTGAGGAAAACAAGAAGCATCCTCAATAATATCATACTCACGTCTACCAATGCAGCAGAGGCCTTAGGTCAGGTCATCCCGGAGGTCCAGAATATAGGGTTTATGGCAGACTCGATCCGTGTCCCTACCAATACTGAATCCCTTATTGTGCTCAATGTGACCTTTCAGGCAACCCCTACAAAGGACAAGTCAACACCGCCTATTACCACTAAGACACTGAATAATATATATAAAAAGGCCTGGGAGAATGACCCTGAGCATCTTCTTATCTATTCAGAAGAACAGAATGTATCGGCAGATTTAATAGGTGTGGACGCCGCCATTGTCATCGAGGGACAGTTCAACCATACAAGGACGGCCTTTATAAATATCGACCTCTCCCATGTCAGTGGTATACCAGATGAGATAAAAAAATCTGTATCCAGCCTGAAAATACCCGTTGTCCACGCCAAGATATTTGGCTGGTATGATAATGAATACGGTAGCTATACAAACAGGATGGGAGACCTGACAGTCTATATCCATAAAATTATCCAGTAAATAATTAGGAGACCTTTGTAGAGCCCTGCAAAGGTCTCCCTTCAAATCAGGCTCAATAGGCGTTGGCCTATGCCCTATTAATCCTCCATGATTTCATGACTGCCTTTATATACTGAGCCGCTGTAGCCGTCAATACTTATAAAATCCCCGCTTCTTATAACAACCCTGTCTACAACGCTGTAACCCTCCTCCTCATAAACCTTGAGTTTTGTAAAGCCAACAACGCCAACCTTGTTAAGCTGAGGTACTGTAACAGCAGCATGGGATGTGCTACCACCCCTTGATGTAAGAAGGCCATCCACCTTTAGTAGTATACCCACGTCATCCGGGACTGTATCGGGTCTCAAAAGGATAAGGGGTGTCCCGGGGTCTTGTTGCCTGAATCTATCTATGTCTTCCTTGTTGTAGACAGCCCTCCCTGAGAGTGCACCACCGGCAATGCCTATCCCTGTGCCTATGAAAGACCTCTGGAGTTCTTCTGTGGGCTTGAATTTCTTTACCACCTTTTTAACCCTCTGGGCCATATCCCTTGTCTGGAGTATATAAAGACCTGTCTTTGTTGGATTTTCAAAGGTAAACTCTATCTCTTGGTGATGAAAACCCTTCTCGTATACCAATTTTTCAGATATGGCAAGGAGTTCTTTGTATATCTCTGGAAAATCATTCTCAAGGGATATGGGCGATTCCCTGTGTTCCATTATCCTCTGCCTTTCGCTTACCGGGTATGTCTCCACCAGCCCTGAGACTATATCATCGCCCTGGACACCAAAGATAAAATCACCATACAGGGAGACCTGGGATGACTGTCCCTTTGGGTCTCTAGTAAATATTACCCCTGAACCGGAGTTGTTATCCAGGTTGCCAAAGACCATCTTCTGCACTATAACTGCTGTGCCCCAGTCATCAGATACATTCATCTGCTGTCTATAGAGCCTTGCCCTGTCAGAGTGCCACGATGCAAAAACCTGGAGTATTGCCTGTTCAAGCTGTTTGTAAGGATTCTCAGGGAATTCAATACCTTTTTCTTGTAATACCTCTTTATAGGCAAGGGCTATCTGTCTCATCTGTAATGGACTGAACTGAATCTTTCTCGTCACATTATATCTTGCCTTGAAGCTGTCTATCACCATATCAAAAAGGTCCCTATCGAGACCCTGAAACATCCCCCATGCCTGGAGAAACCTCCTGTAAGAATCCCATGCTGCCCATTCAAATTTACTCTGTCTGCTTAGGCCCTCTGCTATCTTTTCGTTGATACCTACATTCAAAAAAGAGCTCATCATCCCTGGCAGGGATATGGTGGCACCGCTCCTTACAGATAAAAGGAGTGGGTTTGAGGGGTTCCCGTATTTCAACCCTGTTATCTTTTCAAGCCTGAGTATCTCGTTGTATATCCTGTGGCTTAAGTCCTTGAATATATATTTGTATCCTACAACTGCCTTATAGCCCCTGAACACCTCAGTTGTAATGATAAACCCAGGGGGCACAGGAAACTCAAAAGAGGATAGGACCTTGAGAAAATATCCCTTATTTCCTATAAGTATAGGGTTACCCGTATTCCTGTCCCTTTTATTTATAGGAGATATGGCGAGCTCTGGTATGTATCTCATAACAAGATTCAGTATCTCCTTATTATCCTTGAACCTCTCAAGCTCTGCATCAAGGTTTCTTCTGATGGTGTTTATGAGGTTATCGAGGACCTGAAGCCCAAAACCTGAAGAGACAAGGGAGCGGAGGAGGTTTTCAGACTGCTGATAGATAACCTCTTCTATGTCATTGTCCTCAGAGGACCACTCTTTTTTTATGCCTTTCTCTACTATCTGCCGTATTATTATGGGTAGGTTTATGCCATGGACATCTATATAATAATCATGGATTATGTCCTGGATGCCCTTGGATATGAATTTAAAGATGTCCACATACTGGTCTATGGAAAACTGCCTGATCTTTAAGGCACTGGTAATATATTTTATCTTTTCAGAGAGGCTCTCTACAGATATACCGTCAAGCTCCAATGCCTTGAGGTAGAGCCAGAGGTATTTGTTTATCATTATAAGGGTGCTTTTTGTTATAAACTTGAGGTTTAATGACCTGGCAAGGCCTTCAAAAAGTATTGTGGCCAGGCTTTCAAGGCGAAAACACATCCCCAGTGCCTCGAACTTCTCCTCTTTGTATGTCCCGTACATGGATGGGATACCTGCTGCTATATGTCTTTTATAGTATATATTCTCAAAGTATTCTGTCTTACGGGGAGAGAGTATCCTGTCCTTCAATAGGGAGAGGAAATCGAGGACAATGACAAGGCCTTTATAGTAATCCCCCCTGCTCAGGTGTCTCTTAAGCCTATTTATCTTGGCAAGAGGGAATATCCCTGATGAGCTGAGGTCTTTAATAAGGTCTACATGACGGGCATTATATTTTTTATATAGCAACTGATAGAACCTAACCATGAGATATGCCTTCTCCCTGTCCTCCTCTGCCACATCCCTTATCTTTTTTAGCCTCTTCTGAATATCCTCCTTCTCCCATGTAAGGAGGCCCTCTGGATTATTGTTCACCAAAGGCATAACCCACCTGAATATCCTGTGCATACCTTGAAAATACTCACTGCTGTTATTGAGCCAATGGTATATCTCATCGGGGAGATATTTTTTAAGACCCTCTTTTTCCCCTGTATGCCAGTATCGGAATATCTCTTCTATAAAATTTACCAATAGGCTGTTGCTCTCCACATGGGACTGCTTTCTTAAAAAATTGATGAGCTTGTCATTCCTGTGAGACATCTCATCAACATTGGTCGATATGGCCCTTAGCTCACCCTCTGCACCTATCTCGGTGAAGAAGACAGGGAACATGCGGAGTAGCTGTTTTATAAGGTTATAGGCCGGGGCAATATCAGCGTTGAGGAGGTTGGATATATCCTTCTGTATAAGGTCTGTATCCTTGACAAACACACCGCCGAGCCTGAGGTTTATAATAAGGGCAGAAAGTAGTCTCTTTGTCCACCTCGGCTTCATCCCTATTATGGTAAGCCATGACCTTATATTCATCACATGGGCAGGGTTTACAATTACCTGCCACTCTGTTGTCGAACCCTTGACCTCGGGATACTGAAAACCGAATGAGATAAGCTCATCGATGAAGATATTAACCAGTCTGTGGTTGTTCTGGCTAAATACCTCCCTGCCTATGGTGGTGATGCAGTCTATTATGGGTCCTTTCTGCTCCTTAAATGACGGGCCGCATCGGAGCATATTAAAGAATGAGCTTATAAAGTTGTCCATCTCCTTTGGCTCTATCTCCTTAAAGACCCTGCCAAGACACCTGTTTATCTCTAAGAGGATATTCATATATGCATCTGATAGGGCCTGGATATTCATCATGTTATACAGGAAATTGAGCTTTATTATCTGGCTCCTATCTCTGAATATCTCCATACGCTCTATCTCATCAGCTATAAGGAAGTACCCATCCACAATCCTTGAATGGTCTGGAAGCTCAATACATGTATTGAGAAAACCATAAAGGTCTCCTCCATCGCCTTGCTCGATAATATCAAGCCTTTCGAAAAGACTCCTTATATATGCGTGGCTCAAAGGATAGACAACCCCTTTTATCTCACCCTTTTCCACATCTGTTAATTCCCTGTCTTCTATGTTCCACATGTATGGGTCCGGTTGAGACAGCCAGTATCTGTATGTCTGCCTGAAGACCTCAAGGACAAGCATCTTGAGGTATGGTGTTTTTATCTCTATTTTTTCATCTATGATATTGCCCAGTAGGATCTTTAAGCCCCCTGAATTCTTTTTAAATATGCCATCCTGCTGCCTTGCCACGTTGTATATCACCTCTATGGCATTATTTATAAAGGGTATGTTCCTCTCTTTTTGCACCCCACTCTTGGTTAACACGACATGGAGATATTCAAAAAGGTATCGGGATGCTGTCTCTTTAATGCTTTGAGATGTAGACCTTTCCAGAATCTCTATATATATGTCAAGGATGGCTTTTATCGCTTCCAGACCGTCTCTATGATTATTGAATGTATAAAAATCACCTATGGATATGGTCTTTAGTGTCTTTAGGCAGTATTCCCAGTTGACGAAAGGGTGATTTAATTCCTTGAGCAATTCCTCTGTCTGTTTTGATAGGCCATAGTGCTCCTGGGTAACAGCTATCAGTATATTATACCGCTCAGGTATCTCCACTGATACTGCTGTCCTCTCAAGGTTAACCTCAAGGGCACTGGGATATGCCTTATTCTCCTTCTGTATCTCCACTATAAAACCTCCAGATTATTTTCTTTAAAAATTCTCCATATATTACAACACAATGACACATTATCATAGCAGATTTATGGCAATGAGAGGATAAAAAATAAGACCTCCCAACGGAATAACTACGGCATCGCTGTTGCTGCAAAGGCTTTGAGTGACCATATAGATGCATCAAACCCACGATAAACAAATATAACTTATTGTCATTGATGTCAATTTTATAGTAATATGAACTAAAAAAGGAGTGATTTTTTATGGATGTAATCAAGATTATGCCCTGCCTTGATATGAAAAACGGAAGGGTTGTAAAGGGTGTTCATTTTGTGGATATAAGGGATGCCGGGGACCCTGTTGAGAACGCTGCATTCTATGAAAAAGAGGGTGCTGATGAGCTTGCCATGCTGGACATTGCTGCCACCCTTGAAAACCGTAAGACAAGACTCGATTGGGTTAAGCAGGTCTCATCGGTAATCAGCATCCCCCTTACAGTAGGCGGCGGTATAAACAGCCTGGAGGACATAGAGCTTGTCCTTGAGGCAGGTGCCCAAAAGGTCTCCATGAATAGCGCTGCAGTCAAAAACCCTGATCTCGTTCGGGAGGCTGCAGAGAGATTCGGTTCAGACAAGATAACAATTGCCATAGATGCAAGACGCAACCCTGCCATGCCATCGGGTTTTGAGCTTGTGGTCTCAGGGGGCACAAAACCGGTAGGTAAGGATGCCATTGAGTGGGCAAGGATGTGTCAGGGGCTCGGGGCCGGGGTGATCCTGCCTACAAGCATGGATGGGGACGGCACCCTTCAAGGCTATGACCTTGAATTTACAAAGGCCATATCCGATGCAGTGGATGTCCCTGTTGTGGCATCTGGTGGTGCAGGAACCCTGGAGCACTTCTATGAAGGGGTGACAATAGGAGGGGCAGACATACTCCTTGCTGCATCGGTGTTCCATTTCAGGACATTTAGCATAAGACAGGTAAAGGAGTATCTAAGGGATAAGGGTATAAAGGTGATACTATAAGGACGAATATGGAAAAAGACCCTTGAGCTATTTAAAAAGGTCTCTGTATTGTTCAGTCTATAATCTCCAATGGGAGGGATAAAAATGTTGACGGATGAACAGCTAAATAAATATGCCCATGTATTGATATGGGGTCTAAAGACTGCAAGGAAAGGCAGGTTCAAAAAACATGACATCATACTTCTCCAGTATGAGATGCCTGCCACAGGGCTTGCAGAGGTCTTATATGAAAGGCTTTTACAATTAGGTATGAATGTGGTCCAGCGCATGGGCCTCACATACAGGATGGAACATAGCTTCTATAAGGTGGGGGACAAAAAACAGCTTGTCTTTATACCTCCCGGGGAAAGACAGCTCTATGAAGGAATAAACGGCAGGATATTCTTAAGGGCACCCCAATCCCTTACCCATCTTAAAGACATAGACCCGGTAAAGATAGGCAAGGTCCTTGTATCAAGAAAGTTTTTAAGGGACATACTCGATGAGCGTGAAAATAGAGGCGTATATAGCTGGACCCTATGCACATATCCCACCCAGGAGCTCGCAAAGCAGGCGAAGATAACAGTTCAGGAGTATACAGACCAGGTTATAAAGGCATGTTATCTCGATTACGATAACCCTGTAGACCAGTGGAAAGAAATACATAAGAATGTCACATCTATCAAGAGATGGCTCAACAGCCTAAAGATAAAATATCTGTTCATAGAATCGAAAAACATGGATTTAAGGATTACCCCTGGTGAAAAAAGACTGTGGAAGGGTGTATCTGGACACAACATACCGAGTTTTGAGATATTCTCATCTCCTGACTGGAGAGGCACAGAGGGTGTCTACTATGCAAACCTGCCTTCTTTCAGGAGCGGAAACTATGTGGAGGATGTGAGACTCACATTCAAAAAAGGTTCGGTCGTCGAGGTGGAGGCAACTACAGGAAAAGCATTCGTGGAGAAGCAATTAAAGATGGATGAAGGTGCAAAGAGGGTAGGTGAGTTCTCATTAACAGATAGGAGGTTTTCCAGGATAGACAGATTCATGGCAGATACCCTCTTTGATGAAAACTTCGGCGGGGAGTTTGGAAACTGCCACCTCGCAGTGGGCTCATCATATGCAGATACCTTTGATGGTGACCCAAAGGAGATGACAAAAGAGATGAAAAAGAAGATGGGCTTCAATGACTCTGCCCTCCACTGGGACATGGTAAATACTGAGGATAAGACAGTAACAGCCCAACTCACAACAGGCAAAAAGCTCATCATATATGAAAAGGGCATGTTTAAGTATTAATACCCATGAATTTTTTGGATATATTGTTTTTTTTAAATTTTTTTGTATAATTGGTTGATATGAACCCTTATACTGAAAAACTTATCAAGGTCTGCGAAAAAGGTGACACTGATATTGTCCGGCAGTTCATTGATAAGGGTGCTGATGTGAATACAACAGACCAGAATGGCTCAACCCTTTTAATATATGCAGCCATGCATGGTTTTACAGACATAGCAAGGCTACTTATTGACTCAGGTGCGGATATTAATAAAAAGAACAAACTGGGCAATACTGCCCTTATATATGCCTGCTGGAAAAACCAGATAGGTATGGTAAAACTGCTCACTCTCAGAGGGGCTGATGTAAATATAAAGGATAACACAGGGGAGACACCCCTCACCTATGCAAGCAAAAACGGCATGATAGATATAGCAAAGCTCCTCATAGAGGCCGGTGCAGATATAAATACATCAGACAGGTCAGGTAATACACCCCTAATCTATGCATGCAGATACAAATATACAGGGCTTATAAACCTGCTCCTTGAAAAAGGTGCAGACCCCTTCATAAAAAACAGGGAGAACAAAAGCCCTGTGGATATAGTAAGGGAGTTCAAGCTACTTCGTATCCTCGAAGTCATGCTCTCAAAGAAAGGTAATATCCAGCCCTAAAAAATTCTTTCAGGGCATCAACAGCCTTACTCCTTTAAACCCTGAATGGTCTTTATTATATCTGTTGTGGAGTGGTTTTTTGGGTCACCAACGATAGCAACCCTGCCACCGTAGGACAGGACTATATCCCTCTCCGGGACGCTATCCTCTGTATAATCAGTGCCTTTTGCATGGATATCCGGTTTGAGCTCCCTAAGCAGCCTCTCTACTGTTGGCTCGCTAAAAACAGTTATATAATCAACGCAGTCTATGGCAGATATAATCTCTACCCGTTCATCCACCGGGGTTACTACCTTTTTTCTCTTACCCAGGGTCTCAACAGATGTATCATCATTTACAGCAACAACAAGGCAGTCCCCCAGTTCCTTGGCACCCCTCAGGTATCTTATGTGACCCACATGGAGTATATCAAAACACCCGTTTCCAAAAACTATCCTCTTGCCCCTTGCCTTTTCTTCATTGATTATCTCTTTTAATCTTTCTATATCCCTAATTATCCTTCCCATTCCTGCCCATCCCTGACTTTATCTCTTTTTTAAGCTCCTCGGGGCTCACTGTGGCTGTACCCCTCTTCATAACCACAACCCCGGCTGCATAATTGGCAATCATAGAGGATGTATAATAATCTGCACCACTGGCAAGGGACAGGGTCAGGGCTGCACATACTGTGTCTCCTGCACCTGTCACATCTGTTACATCGTCTGTCCCTGATATGGGTATGTGGTGGATGGCCCCATCCCTCAAGAAAAGGCTCATGCCCTTATTCCCCCTTGTTATGAGGAGTGCAGATATATCCATAAAGCCCATTATTTTTCTCCCAACCACCTCTATATCTGCATCCTCTTCCATAGAACACAGGTTATATGCCTCTGATTCATTGGGTGTAATAATGGTTATGCCTTTGAATGACTTGAGGTTATACCTCGAATCACCAACCACTATCTTTCTGCCTGCCAGCTTCCTTAAAAAACCTATTGTATCACTATCAATAGCTCCATGACCGTAATCAGACAGGATAAAGGCATCCATATCAAGGGCTATATCCTTTAGTCTATCTAATAAGAGCCTCCTTGCAGCAGGTTCAGGTCTATGACCTGCATCCTTGTCTATCCTTATAACCTGCTGTTTTGAGGTATGGGTATCCCCTGCCATTATCCTTGTCTTTGTCACTGTCTCGCCGTCGTATCTTATAATCCCATGGAGGTTTATATCCCTGAATCGGGAAAAATATTCCATGAGCCTGTTGCCAGGTTCATCGTTTCCTATATAACCAAAAGGGTGAACATATGCACCGAGGGCAAGGAGATTATTTATGGTATTACCTGCACTGCCAGGGCATACTGTCTCCTTTTCGTGTCTTATAACCACAACAGGTGCCTCCCTCGATAGCCTGTATGGTTTCCCATAGATAAAGACATCTGCTATGATGTCACCGATGACGCATATCCTCTTCCCCCTGAACATATCAACTATGCCTAAAAGGTCATCGGCCTTGTTTTTTTGTCTCTTATCTACCTCTTCTGTCTTTTTTATCGTCCTTGACCTCGCCTTTCCCTCCAATTATCTCCTCCAATTTTTTATAGACCTCAATGGGTTTTATACCCATAAGGCACTCCATATCCCTGTTGCATGTCTTCTTATTGCAGGGCCTGCAGGGGACATCCTTGATAAATCTAAATGTATTGGGGCTTGGATAGTCTGTATATGCCTCATCCATGGGTCCGATAAGGACAAATGTGGGGATGGAAAGGGCTGTAGAGATGTGCCTTGGCCCTGTGTCATTGCTTACTACAGCAGTTGCCCTGGATATGCATACCTTCAGATCCGAAATCCCTATGTCCTCTATCTCAATATTATCTTTATGGACTGCCCTGTCTTTTATATCAAGACCTACCTCTATCTCGTTCTTTCCTGGCAGTATAACAACATTATAGCCCGTATTTTCTGAAATCAAATCAGCAAGTTCGGCAAAACAAGAGGAAGGCCAGCGCTTCGACGGCCCATAATGGCTACCGGGGATAAAGGCAATATAGGGTTTCACTCTGTATCTATGTTCTTCACCATATCTCTTTTCCTCATCCGGGGTCACTGCAAGGACAGGGTCTTTATATAGCCTCTTTTCACCCAGTGCATCTATGATCCTGAGATAATGCTCTACTGTAGGCTCTGGCTTATTCGTCTCTCTTATGTGCATGGTGAGCATGAAACCTCTTTTGTTTCTCGGATATCCAATCCTCTGCCTGATACCGGCAAGAAAAAACAGGAGGGCAGACCGCATAGAATGGGGCATGGCTATTGCCCTTTCAAACTTAAGTCCTTTTAAGAGGTTTACTGTATCAAAAAAATGGACTATACCCCTGCCCTCTATGGGGATAAAGCGGTTAAAGAGCCCCAGACCATTATATATGCTCATTGCACTGGGTTTGCCAATAGCCCATAGTTCACCATCCAGGCATGCCCTCAGGGATTTGAGAAAGGGTGTTGCCATAACCATATCACCTATCCAGTTAGGGAGATAGACTATCGTCTTTCCAGTCACTTCTTACCCCCATAAATGGATTGAACTTCACAGTATAATGAATAACACCCCTTTTCTCCATCTCTTCATCAAAGGCCCTGGCCTGTTCCTTTATGGCATCTTTTTTTCCTGTCCATGCGTTTCTATCGAGCCCCTGGATATCTTCTACAAGCCCTGCATATCTTGATTCACCATCCACATTACCATATCCATTCACATATACACAGAAAAGCTCCTTGAGTTTTTCAACCATGAGGTTTTCTTCATCCCCTAAGTCCATACATGTATCATCGGTAAAGTTATCCAGCTCATTTATCTTCTTAAAGTCTATCTGACCTGCCTCTTTTGCAATATCATAGGCCCTTGTGCCTATAAAAGGAAAGAAAAGGGACCAGCGAAACCTCCCGGGCTTTATCCTGGACAAAAGCCTGACGGTCTCCATCATATCCTCCTTTTTCTCGTGGGGGAGCCCTATCATGACAAAGGCAGAGGTATGGAGACCAAACCTGTGGGCTGTATCAAAGGCATTCTCTATGTCCTTGTTTGACATGTGCCTGTTAAGGACTGTCTTTCTTATCCTGTTGCTTCCACTCTCGAGCCCGAATTTTACAATCCTGCATCCTGCATCCTTAAGATACCATGCCACCTCATCGTCAAATATACGGGCATGGGCATTACATACAAAGCCAATATCTGTAACCTGTTTATATTTTTCAGAAAACTCCTTCAGCCACTGTTTGTCAAAGGTGAATATGTCATCATCAAAGATGAACATCTTTATGCGTTTGTAGTTTTTAAGGAGATACTCTATCTCATATATAACCTCGTCTACTGTATGCCTCCTGAGATAATATTTGGGCAGGTGTCCATGGTCTTTATAAAGCTTCATGATCTTGTGATTGAGACAGTATGTACACCGGAACGGACAACCCCTGGACGCCATTAACCCGACCCAGCCATCCTTTGCATCTATCATATCCTGGAAGTTGAATATGCTGTAGTCCTTGAAAGGCAGCTTATTGATGTCTATGAAAGGCCTTAAAGGCTCTAATACCAATCCACTATCTGACCTGTAACCCATGTTTCTGACACCTATGGGGCTACCTTTTTCCATGAGCTCTAGTATGGCCTCCTCCCCTTCTCCCACACAGATATAGTCCACATGTCTATCCGCCATTGTCCCTGAGGGGTCCATGGTGGGGTGTATACCACCGAAAAGCACAGGGCCGCTGTAATATCCTTTTATGTGCTGGGTTATCTCTGTGGCATATTTATACTGGTTTGTAAGGACAGAAAGGCCTATCATATCAGGGCCTATGGCCAGGACATCCCTCTTAATCCTTTCATGGTCAAGGGGATAGCCCAGTTTCTCGTTGACATTCAGCAAAAATGTCTCTATGTTGTTTGCCCTTAGAAAACCAGAGATATAGGATATACCATAGTTGAAACCGATCTGGGCATAGAGGTTTGGGTATATAAAGAGTATCTTCATCTATTTATTCCTTTTATACATTGTCTGGACTGCCTGAAATACCTCATCAGCTGTTATGCTGTCAAGGCAGATCCTGTTTTTACATCCCCTGTTTTTGCAGGGGCTGCAGGCTATATCTTTTCGCACAACCATGGAATCAGTGCCATAGGGTGCATTTATCCTGTGGTCAGTTGGCCCGAATATGGCAACAACTGGTGTCTTTGCCGATGCAGCAAGGTGCATAACACCTGTATCACCGCTTATATAGAGTTTCACCCTTTTAAGGAGTGCAAAAAGCTGGGATATATCTGTGGGACAGGCAAGAAAAACACCCCTGCCTGACTCCTTTACAAGGGCCTCCGCCTCTTCCTTCTCCCCTGGCCCCCATAGGATTAATATATATACCCCTAATTGGGCCCTTATCTTTCTTATAAGCTGGACATATCGATCAAATCCCCATCTCTTGAAGCCGCTCCCGGGGCTTGAAAAGGGGTTTATGGCAAAGATATCCCCCAGGATCCCTGCCTCTTTGAAGAAATCATCAATATATCCAAAGTATCTCTGTGGCACTGTTAATCTTGTATCCGGGATACCCCTTCCTGCACCGAGATAGTTTGCTATGAGCATATTACGTTCAACCTTGTGTAGCCTTTTGTCTGTCCCTTTTATCCTCTCGTCGTAGAGGAGGTGGCTTTTTTCCTTGGCATATGTATTATCGAAGCCTATAAGCCTCTTGCCCCTGGCTATCTTGGAGAGAATTATGCTTTTTAGTATCCCGTGAAAATCCAGTATAAGGTCATATTCAATTGCCCTCAGTTCCCTGACAAAACCCCTCAAAAGGCCAAAGGCCTCCTTTAAATAACCATTTTTCAGGTTATTTACCACCTTTTTCCTGGGAAATCTAATGACCTTTTCTACAAATCCCTGATATGATAGGAAATCTCCAACAGGGCCCTCTATTAACCATGAGACGTGTGCACCGGGGAGGTGATTTTTTATGGCGATTACAGCAGGGATAGTCATCAGTACATCACCAAGGGAGCTCAGCCGGACGACAAGGATGTTTTTCTCATCCTGCATCTTTTAAGGTTTCTAACAGATATTTGGGGATTAGAACAGGTTTCTTATCAGAGTTTGTGCATATATGCATTGTCTTCCCCTCTACGATTATCTCACTGTCTCTGTAAATCTTATACTGGAATGTAAGCCCCCTTGATCTCCATTCTGCTATCCTTGTCCTTACTGTGAGCTCATCATCGTATAAGGCAGGGTTATAATATTTTACCTCCATCCTCACCACTACAAGATGGTAGCCCCTCTCCTCAAACTCCCTGTATGTAAAACCCTTCTGCCTCATATATTCACTTCTACCTATCTCAAAATATACAGGGTAGTTTCCATAATAGACTATGCCCATCCTGTCTGTATCTGCATATCTGACCCTGACCGGGACATGGATAAAACCATCCTCATCTTGTCTGTATAGTGTCTCCATATTTTTTACCATCCTTATAAAGCCCTCATAAATTCAGGCCTGAGCATGGAAGGGTCTTTCTGGTCAAGGACATACCTGATGGATTTGAGGATCTTCTCCTTTTCCTCAGGCAGCCATGCCTTGACAGGTAGATAGTTGGATGCATGGTTAGAGGCAAAGAACATATGCGTCGGGTTTGTGTTCTGTATCATAATCTCCAATTCTTCCAGGAGCATGTATGGTGATGGCACTTGAAACTCACCCCTTTTTATCTGCTCTGCCAGGGGTGTCCCCGGGACTACGATTACGCTTAATGCCCCGGCATATTCAGGGTCTATCCTTGTAAGGAATTTGCCTGTCTCCTCTGCGTGCTGTCTACTTCTCTCTACACCGCCGAGACCCAGAAGCACTGTAACAGACAGTATTATGCCTGCATCCTTTACCCTTTTTGCTGCCTCTGCGGTCTTGTCCAGTGTTGTCCCCTTGCATACCCTATCCAGGACCACCTGGTCCCCTGATTCAACACCCAGATAGATTATCCCCACACCGAGGTCTTTGAGTAATTTTAAATCCTCCACAGACTTCTTGAGTATAGATTTGGTGTTACCGTATATGCCTATCCTCTCAAGCCTCGGGAATGCATCCCTTACAAGCTGGATAATGGGGATAAGCCTCTTCTGGGGTATTATAAGGGCATCACCATCAGCTATAAAGACCTTTTTTATAAAACGGGCAAACTGCCTTGCCTCATCAACATCCTCTTTTACCTCTTCAAAGCTCTTTATCCTGAACTTCTTGTCCTTGTATGAACCACAGAATGTGCATTTATTGTGCGAACAGCCTACAGTCACCTGTAGAATCAGGCTGTCTGCCTCACTTGGGGGTCTGTATATTGCACCTTCGTATTTCATCTCTCTATCCTGTATAATTTTTCTCCCTCCCTTAACAGGCCATATCTCATCCTTACCACCTCTTCAAGATACTTCTCATCCTTTCTCAGCCTGTCTATCTCTCGGGAGAGGCTTATATTCTCCTGCTCAAGCTTTTTTGTATTTTTGTCTATCCTTGCCAGTTCCACCTTCATCTTGATATAACTAAAAAGGCCGTCTTCATAAAAAATAACAGAAAAAATAAGGACGATGAGAAGAACCAGCAGGCCATTTTTTTTTATAAAATCCTCAAGCACTAATAATAATATAAACGGCATAGAGACAAAAAGTCAACCTATCTGTTGAAAAATACAGCGGTCTATAGTAACCTAAAAAAATGAAGGACATCATAGTTGCCATGGGTTCTAAAGACAATGCCCATGAGGATATAGGCATCCTGAGCCGTCAATTCTACGATTCACCGCAAAACATCATAGTCTCCGGAGAGGGGATAAGGGATACTGTTGCAGGGATAGCATCAAGTCTCTTCTTAGAGGACAGGATTGTCCTTACCCTTATAGACCCCGGTAAAGAGATTATAGATGAGATAAGGACACACCTTGTCTCCCTAAAGGGTAGGGTCCCTGTTATTATCTATATGACATCAGAGACAAAACCTTTCCTTCCCGGGGTTGAGGCAGAGGTTGTGGTCATGGAAAAGGAATCGGATAAGAGGGTAAAGGACAGGGTAACTGCCCTACTGAAAAGATACGGCAAGCAGATGACAGATAAGGCATTTGAGCTTTTGAAGGAGAGGATAAGGGATGAGGCTGTCCTTGAGACAGAACTCATGAAGCTTATAAACTATTCCGGTGATAAAAAGAGGATAGATTCCAAGGATGTATTAGCCATAACAGCCCAGACACATCAGGATGACCTCATTGGATTTTTTGATGCCTTCTCCAATAAGGATAAAAAAAAGATGATGTATATACTCGACAACCTGATAAACACCATGAACCTCCCTTTAGATACGGCAATCATTATCATCCACAGCTACCTTGTAAAGCAGACCAGGCTCCTGCTCCACGCCAAGGACACAGAGGATAGATCAGGACCATATACAAAATACCCTGATTTTACAAAGATACTGAACAGGTGGAAGGATTCCATGGACATTAAGCCTGTTGAAAAAAAGCAGTATCTCCCCTTTCAGAAAGGCTTCTATGCCTACAAGCTCTCTAATATAAGCAGGAAGTTTGATAAAAAAGACCTTATATCATTCCTCGATACACTTTCAAAGATTGATTTGGCCATAAAAAGAGGTCCTGAGCATGAACGTCGCATCATATTGGAGACAGGTCTTTTAGAGATTTAGATGATCCATATAGTCCTATTCCTACTCACCTTTGCCTCTACCTGGTTTGTCGGGGGTATCCTTTACAGCCTCTCCATTATGAGCATACTCTTTGCCCATGAGATGGGGCATTATATCATGAGCAGGAGATACGGGATCCCTGCAACCCTGCCCTATTTTATACCCTTTCCCCTCTCACCCTTTGGCACCTTTGGGGCTATCATTAAGATGAAGGGCATTATAATAAACAAGAGGGCCTTATTTGACATAGGGGTAGGCGGTCCCCTTGCAGGATTTATAGTCTCTCTGCCTTTTATCTATGTGGGGATAAAGCTCTCCCATGTGGGACCCATCCCTGCCCATCAGGGGTTTCTGGAGCTTGGCGACCCATTATTATTTAAACTCTTTCAGATAGCGCTGGTGGGTGAGATACCTGATGGACATGATTTGATACTCCACCCCTTTGCATACGCAGGGTGGGTTGGATTATTTGTTACAGCGCTGAATCTCCTGCCTGCAGGTCAGCTCGATGGTGGACACATAGTCTATGCAGTATTCGGTGAGAGAAGCAGGAAGATATACATGCTTGTATTACTGGTTCTGGGTATCTATGCAGTATTTTTTAACCAGGGTTGGCTTGCCCTTGTCATTCTCCTTTTTATATTCGGCATGAGACACCCGAGACCCATAGACATGGAAACAGGGCTCGACAGCAAAAGACGTTTATTGGCCCTTGTGATACTTATTATATTTATCCTCTCCTTTACCCCTAAACCATTCCCGTCTTTAACTATAGACAGAGAGATGGAGAGACTAAAAGAGCCTAAAGAGGTGGTTGCTTCCCTTGAAGCAGGGTTATTATCTCCATAAGCTCCTCTTTTATCTCATCCATGATGTGTCTCTTGTCATTTAAAAACTTTTTTGCCCCATCTATAGTATACTTCTTCTCGTAGAGGAGTTTTTTGATTGTGATTATGGTATCGAGGTCTTTACGTTTATATAGCCTCTGTCCCTTAGGGCTTTTAATGGGTTTAATGTCTTTAAACTCCTGCTCCCAGTATCTCAGGACATGGGGTTTCAAACCTGTTAGGTTACAAACCTCCTTAATCCTATAAAATACCCTGTCAGGGACTTCCTGAGCCATTTTTTTTATTTACTATTTATTTCCTCTTTAAATACCTGACTTAGCCTGAAGTTTAATACCTTGCGCTCAGCGATCTTGATCTCTTCCCCTGTCTGGGGATTCCTGCCCCTCCTTGCCCTCTTTGTCTTTACAATAAAATTACCAAACCCTGACAGTTTTACATTCTCCTCTTTTGCAAGGGTCTCTTTTATTGTCTGAAAAAAGGCATCCACTATATTGGCACACTCCCTTTTTGAAAACCCGAGTTTTTCATACAGGCTTGCTACTATCTCTATCTTGGTCATCTCATCCTCCTTAAACCCTCAGTGTTATACCTTCTATTTGTGTAAGTTCATCTATTATCTTTTGCTGAATTGCATTTACTGTCTCATCCCTCAGCGTCTCTTCAAATGACTGGAACACAACCCTGAAAGAGACGCTCCTTTTGTCTTTTTTGAACATATCAAAAACACCCACAGATACAATAAGGGGTGACAGGTTTTTTATGCTGTCTATGAGCCTTGCCACAGGCACGGCCTCGTCAACAAAGAAGGAGAAATCCCTTATCGCCTGTGGATACCTCGGTATTGCCCTGTATTGGAAATCAAGTACACCCCTATCCAAGATTACACTACATCCAATCTCTGCACAATAGGTTTTTTGTTCTATTTCGTATAATCTTAAGATATCCTCCCTTACCTCACCTAACCAGCCTATCTTTTTTCCGTCAATATATATATCAGCAGACCTATTGTTCTCTAAAAAAGGTTCTTTGCCTGCCTTAATCTCAAAAACCAGACCGAGTCGCTCTGCCAGACCCTCTATTATACCCTTTATGTCAAAAAAGTCATATTCCCCGGGCTGCTCCCTCCAGAAATACTCCCTCTCCTTGCCGGTCATGGCCAGAAAGAGATTGAGATGTTCTTCAGGGAGGTTTTCATTGTTGGATATAAACACCTTCCCAAGTTCAAAGACCTTTATGTTCTTTATACCCCTGTTTATGTTATAGGCTATATTTTTCAACACATTGGGGGCCATGAATGTCCTCATTACCCCGTAATCCTTTGATATGGGATTGATGATTGAGACACTTGATGACCTGGAATCAGAAGGGGGTATGAGGAAATTATCTATATCCTTTCTACCCATGAAGGCGAAGTTTATCACCTCAAAAAAACCTGCAGAGACAAGGAAGTCCTTCAATACATTTATGACCCTGTTCTTCCTGCCCCTCTTCAGTTGTGTCATGGCAGATGCCGGTGTGGTGACAGGGATATTTTCATAGCCATATATCCTTGCCACCTCCTCCACTATATCCATATGTTCGCTTATATCATGTCTGAACCAGGGGATTGAGACAACAAAACCGTTTTCCTCCTCCTTTAAGATATGGAGGTCTATAGACCTCAATGCACTAAGAACATCCCTGTGGTCTATGGTTGTGCCGAGGACCTCATTTATCTTTCCAAAGCTTATAAAGATGCCCTCTTTCTTTTTTGCCTCATTCACCTCCATATTGCCTTTTAATATCTCACCCCCGGCAATCTGTCTCATCAAATCTATTGCCCTCTGGGCTGCAAAATCCACATTCTCAAGGTCAATACCCTTTTCGAATCTCAGCGACGCCTCAGACTTTATGCCAATCCTCCTTGATGTCCTTCTTATAAACATAGGATTAAAATATGCACTCTCCAGGGCAATAATCCTTGTCTCGTCCGTTATCTCTGAGTTCTCACCACCCATAATCCCTGCCAGTGCCACAGGCCCCTTGCCATCACAGATGAGGATATCCCCCTTTTCAAGCTGCCTGTCCTCTCCATCAAGGGTTCGGAAAACTATAGGGTTTTCTGCAACCCTTACCTCTATCCTCCTGTCATTTAACCTCTCATAGTCAAAGGCATGGAGGGGTTGCCCAAGCTCAAGCATAACATAGTTTGTTACATCTACTATGGCGTTGATGGGCCTCATCCCGCACTTCAGAATCCTATCCCTCATCCAGAAAGGTGATGTTACTATTGATGCACCCCTTATCATCCGCAGTACATACCTTGGGCATGCCTCTGTATCCAGTATCCTCAGGGATATGACATCCTCTATCTTCTCTTTTGATGTTGTCTCCATCTTGAATATGGGTATCTTTGCCTTTTGATTCAGGATACTTGCCACCTCACGGGCTATGCCGTAGATGGACATACAATCCCCCCTGTTGGGTGGGACGTTTATATCAAATATGCAATCCCTTATACCCGGTAAATCATCAAGCGGACGACCTACTATGGCATCCCCTGGCAGGATAAATATACCGCTGTGGTCTTCTGAGAGACCGAGTTCCCTCTCAGAACATAACATCCCATATGATGTTATACCCCTTATAGCCCTTGTCTCGATCTTTGTCCCATCCTTCAGGGATGCCCCTTTTAGGGCTATGGGTACCTTATCGCCACGAGAGATATTCTTTGCCCCACAGAGCACAGATACCTCCTCTTTCCCGATATCCACAATGCATAGAGAGAGGTTCTCTGCATTGGGGTGTTGTGTTATCTCTTTTATGCAACCTACCACAACACCACTAAAACAGGGTGTGCGGTCTTCAATGGCCTCTACCTCAAGGCCCCTCATGGTGAGCCTGTAGGCAAGCTCCTGGGGCGTTATATCTATGACAACAAACTCCTTTAACCACTCAAAAGGTACTCTCACTTTTCCTGCCTCAGAATTGGGATAAAAATCTCAAATCGTTGTAATAAAACTGCCTTATATCATCTATACCATATTTCAACATGGCTATACGCTCTACGCCCATACCGAATGCAAAGCCTGTAATCTCCTCCGGGTCATAGCCCACATTCCTGAATACCTGTGGGTTGACCATACCTGAACCGAGTATCTCGAGCCAGCCCGTGTCTTTGCATACCCTGCAACCCTCTCCCCTGCATATGACGCATCTTATGTCAACCTCAGCAGAGGGCTCTGTAAATGGAAAATAACTCGGCCTGAACCTCAACGATGTCTCATCACCGAACATCTCGTGTATGAATATGGTTAGTATGCCCTTGAGGTCTGAAAATCTTATATGCCTGTCCACCATGAGCCCCTCTACCTGATGAAACATAGGTGTATGGGATATGTCGTTATCGCATCTATATACTGCACCGGGGGATATAATCCTCACCGGAGGGAGCTGCGACTCCATGACCCTTACCTGGACAGGTGATGTATGTGTCCTAAGGACTACACCGTCTTTTATATAAAATGTGTCCTGCATATCCCTGGCAGGGTGGTGAGGGGGTATATTCAAGGCCTCAAAATTATAATAGTCCAGCTCAATGTCTGGCCCCTCTGCCACAGAAAAGCCAAGGGATGCAAATATGTCTATAATCTCTGAGAATATCTTTGTAATCGGGTGTTTTTTACCTATTATGGGTATCTTGCCGGGAAGGGTTATGTCTATCCGTGATGCCTTTTCCTCTTCCTGCCGTCTTTTCTCCTCGAGTCCTGCCTTTATCTCTTTGAGCCTGTTTTCTGTGGCCTCTTTCAGGGTGTTTATCTGCTGGCCATAAACCCTCTTCTCCTCTTTGCCCAGCAGCCTTATCCTCTCTATAAACTCTGAAAAAAGCCCCTTTCTACCAAGGAGATAGGCCCTTACATTATTCAGGTCCTCCATGGTTTTGATAGAGGAGAGCCTGTTCTCTACTGTAGCCTTCAGTTCCTCTAAACCGTCCATATCGCTATAAGCTCTTTTAATCAGGCGTTATAGGTCTTAGACTTTTCCTGTATGGCTGCCTTAACCCTTGAGATAACCGCCTCAAAACCTGACGGGTCATTAACAGCCATATCTGCAAGGGATTTCCTGTCAAGCCCTACATTTGCAAGCTTCAAGCCATTGATAAACCTGCTGTAAGACAGACCATATGACCGGCATGCTGCATTTATCCTCGTGATCCAGAGGGCCCTGAATTCTCTCTTTCTTGTGCGTCTGTGTATATAGGCATACTTTAATGCCTTAAATACAGCCCTTTTTGCTACACTGTATGTAGTCCTCCTGCTTGCATACATACCCCTTGCAAGCTTCAGTATCTTTTTTCTTCTTCTTCTTGCCTTAACACCTCTTTTTGCCCTTGGCATATCTATACACCTCTCATTCCTTTATGTTCTTCTGTCTTATAAATCTTTTATAGATAGGGGATAAGCTTTTTTATCCTCTTTGCATCTGCAGGGTGCACAGTATCAGACCTGGAAAGCCTTCTTTTCATCTTTGGTGTCTTTGAAGAAAGCAGATGGCTGTGAAAGGCCTTTGACCTCTTTATCTTTCCAGACCCGGTTACCTTAACCCTCTTTGCCAATCCTCTGTGTGTCTTTTGTTTTGGCATCAACTACCTCCTCTTATAGTGGAGCAAAGACCATAACAATATTTCTGCCGTCAAACTTCTGTCTCTGTTCCAGATTGCCTACATCTCTTATAGAATCTATTATCTTCTGTGCCAGTTTCTCTCCCATATCCACATGGAGAATCTCTCTACCCTTAAACATAACAATGACCTTTACCTTATTGCCTTCATTGAGGAACTCCCTTATGTGTTTTATCTTGAAGTCAAGGTCATGTTGTTCTATCTTCAATCCCAGCTTTATCTCTTTTATCTGTATAACTGTCTGTTTCTTCTTTGCCTCCTGTGCCTTCTTTGCAAGCTGATATTTATACTTCCCGTAATCCATAATCTTGCACACAGGAGGGGTTGCCTTTGGTGAAACCTCTACAAGGTCAAGGTCACGCTCCCTTGCCATTCTTATGGCATCTATGGTGGGAACAATGCCAAGCTGCTTACCGTTTTCATCTATCAGCCTGACCTCCCTTACCTTTATCTTCTCATTTATGTTTATATCTTTGATATCCTTTCCTATAAAACTCACCTCCTGAATTTATTGTCTTCTTTTATCCTCTCAATAAGTGCGGCCGGGGTTATGTCTTTTATCTCACCGCCCTCTCTGAGCCTCACTGCTATTGTATTGGATTCCACCTCTTTTTTTCCAGCTATAACCATATAGGGTATCTTCTTTATAATGGCCTCTCTTATCTTTAGGCTCAATTTTTCATTCCTCGGGTCAATCTCTGCCCTGATACCCTGTTCTATCATATCATTGTATATGGCCTGGCAATATTCGGCCTGCTCGTCTGTTATGTTCATGATTATGGCCTGGACAGGCGAAAGCCATACAGGGAAACGACCGCCATAATGCTCTATCAGGACACCTATAAACCTCTCTATTGCGCCAAGGATGACCCTGTGGAGCATGACAGGTCTCTTTCTCTTGCCGTCTTTATCCACATAATGTAGGTCAAACCTCTCAGGCAAGGCAAAATCACACTGGATGGTCGCACACTGCCACTTCCTACCTATGGCGTCCTTTAGCTTTACATCTATCTTGGGTCCGTAGAATGCACCGTCGCCCTCGTTTATTTCATAAGGTATACCCTGGTTATCAAGGACCTCTTTCAGTATCCTCTCTGCCCTCTCCCAGTCCTCATCGCTGCCTATGGATTTTTCAGGTCTTGTGCTTATCTCCATCTCATAATCAAAGTTAAAGATGGCCATGGCATCACGGACAAACTCAATGATATTCAGTATCTCCTGGTGGAGTTGTTCAGTCATACAGAATATATGGGCATCGTCCTGGGTAAACTCCCTGACCCTAAGTAGCCCGTGTAAGACACCTGATTTCTCATGTCTCGATACTGTCCCGAGTTCAAAGTATCTTAAGGGGAGGTCCCTGTAACTCCTGATAGATGATTTGTAGACCATTATATGGGAAAGACAGTTCATGGGTTTTATCCCATAGTCCACATCATCTATCTTGGTGAAATACATGTTCTCCCTGTAATTGTCATAGTGCCCGGATTTCTTCCACAGATCGAGCTTTAGTATATGGGGCCCTACCACAAATTTATATCCCCTCTTCAGGTGCTCTTTACGTTCAAAGTCCTCAAGGAGGTATCTCAAAAGTGCACCGTTGGGATGATAGATCACCAGACCTGCGCCTACCTCATCAGATATGCTAAATAAATCAAGTTCCCTGCCGAGCCTCCTGTGGTCTCTCTTTTTCACCTCTTCAAGGAAATTGAGATATTTATCAAGGGATTCTTTATCAGGAAATGCAGTGCCGTATATACGGGTGAGCATCTTGTTTCTCTCATCACCCCTCCAGTATGCCCCTGCAAGATTTAAGAGCTTGAATGCCTTTATCTTCCCGGTGGATGGCAGATGGGGTCCCCTGCAGAGGTCTGTGAAGCCCCCCTGGGTATAGATGCTTACCTCGTCATCATCTATGTTTTCCAGCAACTCTACCTTGTATTTCTCCCCCGCCTCTTTGAACATCTTTAATGCATCTTCCTTCTTGATGACCCTTCTCTCTATGGGTATATCCTGTTTGACAAGCTCGTGCATCTTCTCTTCGATTTTGGCAAGGTCTTCTTCTGTAAAGCCAGGTTCATAGTCAAAATCGTAATAAAAACCAGTATCAATGGCAGGACCTATGGCAACCTTTGCCTGTGGATAAAGTTCTTTCACGGCCTGTGCCATGAGATGGGATGTGCTGTGCCTCAATACCTCCAAATCAATATGGGTCTCTTTTTCCAATTTAAATCAACCTCTTTTCTTTCAATCTGAATCAGATGTTACTTTTAACATTTTTATCTTTTCCTTGTCA
>JAKPCK010000133.1 GCA_029553295.1 Deltaproteobacteria bacterium
CTTGTTGCAATGCTCAGATATAATCTCTTTACCTACAGGGATTTATGGGAATGGCTGAATAAACCCTTTGAAGTAGCTGCAATTGTGCCGAGGGGAGAACAGCTTATGCTGGAGTTTAAATAACCTGGACAGCAGAATGCACTATAATAAACAACTATTGAACCAACCTGATTTTAAATATGAGATTTTATCCGTCCAACAAGCTGATTTTATTGGATGTGATTAGTGAATTTGTGGTATTTTGGACAGCAGTGCTTGAAAATATTACACCACTAAAATTATGACAGTCATCTACCTTTGGAAATGCAGGAAATGCAATGGTCAGGGATTTCCTTTTGGGGTCCGTTGATTTTAGATCAACTATCCATGCTGCAATCATATCACGACTTAATGCATCTGCCCTTGGGCATGCCCATAGTAGATTCCTTGGCAGGGATTTTCCTGTGCCTGGCTCTACCTTCTGGAGCCTTGCCACTGCAACGAGTTTTGCCTGTGGGAAATCAACATACTTTTCTAATTCCAGGGGCACATTTCCTGCCTCATTTTTCTTATATGTCTCCATATCAATGGTGTGGAGTTTATAGGCAACAACAAGCCCCTCTCCCTCGGTCCCCCTGTCTGCCTGAGATTTTGTCTCGGCCACCGCTGTCCCTGTGCCAAGGGTTGTCCCGGCAGAAACACCTATCCCTGCCTTTATCCCGGCATCATCCCTAAGCCTGAAATTTCCAAGGCGGAGGGCCTCTGTTATATAAGGTACATTGGGTTCAAAGGGGATATCTGCAATAGAGACAGGTGATATGATCTCTACATTCTCAAGTATAGCCTTTTCAGCGGATCCACCTTGTAACCCTATCTCTCCCATAGGGCCTGCAATGCTTCTTCCTCCAAGGGCGATGCCCCTGCTATAGGCAAAATCCTGCTGGATCTTATTCATAGACTTCTCCTTTTTTGTCCTTATATCTGCTGTAGCTGGATCCTCTACCGGGCCAAACTGTTTTGACCATGCAGAGCCTATATAAGCCCTATCTACAGGCCTCTTGGGAACCACATATTCGCCCTCTGTTACACTCTCCATACCCCTTTTATGGCTTTCCATTGTTGTCCTGGATGTGTTTACACAGCCAGAATAGACTAAAAAAATTACTGCGGCCACAAAAAATATAATATACCTGGCATAGATTTTATTTTTCTTCCCCTTCATTACTGCCTCCTTTTTTATTTTAGACTTTTTTGTTCTTATTCTGTTATTTAGAGTAAAACCTATTTCTTATGTATTGTAAATGACCGTTATCACATTTATTATCATATTTAATGGAACAGATATTCATCATTATCCAGTTTTTTATTCACCTGTTCATTAATTATCATCTCGAAGGTAAATAATGTCAAGGCAATAATAATAAAAATATGTGATTAAAATCATTTACAAAACTTTTTAAAATGCTATTATAGTGACAATAAAAAATCTGGAGGTATTTATGTTAAAAAAGAT
This sequence comes from Deltaproteobacteria bacterium, assembly GCA_029553295.1. Classification (GTDB taxonomy): domain Bacteria; phylum Desulfobacterota; class Syntrophorhabdia; order Syntrophorhabdales; family Syntrophorhabdaceae; genus DTOV01. Next base: position 1,493 of record JAKPCK010000133.1, read on the forward strand.
TTTGTTTTGTGTGCTGCTAATTATGCTTTTTTTACTTCCATCACTATATGATGCCCATCCCGGTTACGCTCAGACCCCACAGCCTCAGGCAGGCAACATTGTATCCTTCACATGGCTTGGCATGAATGAGGATAAGGTGGGACAGTGGGGTAGAGGCACACCTGATGGGACAAAGGATGGACACTTCAATTTAAGGATAATCAACCCTCCAAACGGTGTAGAGATAACATCCATTGCAGTATACAGTGCCAATGAGAGTGGTGCACCAGCAGGCGGTCAGATATGGCATACAGCAAACACATCCAACTGGGTCTTGGGGGTATTCCAGCAGGGTAGGCAGGTCAATCCATCCCATGTAAGGACACTGGGCGTCTTCAGGGGTGATACAGTATTTGACCTCTACTGCAATGACTCAGGCTGGTTTAGACCAAACCAGAATTTCCTTGTTGAGGTCGTATTTGCCGGTGGTGCAAAGGCAACAAGGGTGGTAAAACTACCAGCTACCCCTCCACCTCCCCCACAGCCTCAGGCATTAAATATCCACGGGGTATGGAACTGCAATGATGGAGGAAAATACTATATTCGTCAGATTGGCAGCAAGATCTGGTGGTTCGGTGAATCATCCCCCACAAATCCAGGTTGGTCTAATGTTGCCTATGGAACATTAACCAGCAATGAGTTGCGACTTGAGTGGGCAGATGTCCCAAAAGGCAGTATAATGGGCATGGGCACGCTGATATTACAGGTTATTTCCAATAACAGAATTGAGGCAAGGCAAAAAACAGGTGGTTTTGGCGGCTCAATCTGGACAAGATAATATGACTTAATAGGGGTCAGGCCATTATTTGACTTGACCCCTAAATTTTTAATAAATATATTTTTATTTGATATTATGGTATGATATATTTACTTGACAGACTTTAAAAGGAATTAATAATTTTATAACAATACCAACAATACTATATGAAAAAGATAAACCTATACTTATTTAGAATAACCATAATTTTATTTTCTCTGTTTGCACTTATTCCTTCTAATTTAGTCCATGGAAGTTCAGGCAATACTGTTGAGGTAGAGGGGTATGCAACCATCATGGACGGCAGAAAAGACCAGGCAAGGGAAAATGCCCTGAATAATGCCTTCAGACGTGCTGTAGAGCAGGCAGTGGGTGTTATGGTAGATTCTGATTCTCTGGTGGTAAATGCCCAGATATTAAACGACAGAATCTATTCAAAGAGTACTGGCTATATAAAAAAATACAATATATTAAATGAAAGGGTTGATGGAGATTCATATAGAATCAATATAAAGGCCCTTGTATCAAAGGTAAAGATAGAAAAGGATATAGATGAGATAGGACAGATAATAAAAAAGGCAGGAAATCCCAGGGTTATGCTCCTCATATCAGAACAAACAGGCAACGATGGAAAGCCAACCTACTGGTGGGGCAAAGACAGTTCTTCAGGGTCGGGGACAGCAGAAAACGTCCTTACATCAAACTTTATGCAGAAGGGTTTCAACCTTGTTGATAGAAAGGTCATCCTTGCAGGCCTCAAAGATAACATTAAAAATCTCGACGCTGACATAAACAAT